>JBGOZL010000010.1:0-13198 GCA_041480185.1 Anaerolineae bacterium | reverse complement strand
TGGACAGCCCGCTATACCCAGTGCAGCGCAGCTCGGAGGGGATCATCTTCCCGACGGCGTCCATGGTTTGGATTACTTCATCCAGGGGGATGACCGGGTCATAATCAGAGAGAGCCATATTGGCACAGGCGAATGCATTACTGGCTGCCAGCACGTTCTTGCCAAGGCAGGGCACCTCCACCCGGTTGGCAACCGGGTCACAGACCATGCCAAGGACGTTCTGGAGAGCCATCGAGGCCGCATTAACCGCCTGTTGAGTTGAACCGCCCGCCAGGGTAACCAGGGCGGCGGCAGCCATCCCGGATCCGGATCCACATTCGGCCTGGCACCCACCCACCTCCGCAGCAAAAGTAGCATGGGCGGCGATAAACACGCCGATCATCCCCCCGGCGAGCATGGCGCGGGTCAGCTCAGCCATGGAAAGACCCATGGCTTCGGCTGCTCCGATGCAGGCGCCGGGCAAGCATCCGCAAGATCCTGCGGTGGGAGCGGCAACAATCACGCCCATGGCGCTCTTCGATTCCATCAGGGCGGTGGTATCCATGATGATCCGGTTCAACACGCCTCCATCGATCAAGCGGTGATTTTCCAAGTTTGCCTGGAAATTACCGGATTGAAAACCCAGGATCCGGTCAGCGTATTGGGTGCCGGTCAGGCCGAGGTGGATGGCGCCTTGCATGATGTCGAGAATGCCAGTAATCTTTTCACGCACCTGATCCGCAGTGAGCGCGCCCCTGGCACACTCATAATGGACAGCCAGATCTCCCAGGTCTAGATCTTTATCCCGGTTGTATTCTAGCATTTCGTTGCAGGTTATAAAGGGTACCTTGATCTCCCGGTGCGACAAGACCGGCAGAACCGGGGAGATCTTTTTTATGGAGCGGATATCGAATCTGGAGCGCAATACGGAAGCGATTTCCTCGGCCAAAAATTCCTGAGATTTTATCTCGACAAAGCGAATATTTCCATTTCCCAATACGTTAATTTCATCCGCCTGGACATTCCCCATCAAGTATGCAAGCAACCGGTCCCCGTCCGATCCAACATAGATCAGGGTTTCGTAATAGTCGCCCGCCAATGAAACCTTGACTCCATCGATCTCGATAATTTCGATAATGCCTCCGCCGGTGGATATGGCAAAGAGGGTGTGACTCTCCCGGGAATTAGAGACTGTCATTTTATATGTGTTGGGGTGGCTGGCCTTTATGGGGGTGATAATGAATTTGATTTTGATCCCGGTGGCGCGGATCGCCTCCCCCGAGCTAAGCAGCCTCTCGTCGGTGGGTTCCCATCCCAATAAACCAGCGAACAAACCCATGTCAGAACCCTGGCTGGTGTGGGTGGTTGCCAGGGACCCATGCGGGTCGAATTCAATCAGCATATCTTCGATGTCCCCATCCATCAAGTCCCGGACGATCCTTCCGATGCGGACCGCGGCGGCGCAGTGAGAACTGGACGGTCCGCGCATAACGGGACCAATCACGTCGTTGAAGATACTGGGGTAGGAATTATTCATTTTTCCCTTTTCACAAGCAAGTGATAACATTAATGGTTGTCGGAAATTACGACCAGGAGCATTTCGCACCACATCCCGCTACGGGTGGGGATAAATGGAGTTCCATTTTGCATCCGCAGGTAAATACAAAACACAAATGGTTTTCCCAACCTGCAACTGCGGCCCTGGCCGATTCAAGGTGGTTACCTGACCTTCATAGTCTTGCCCACCTGCCTGAAATTGATATCGAATTCCCCAGGGATGCTGATCATTGACACTGACAGAATAGTCCTCGTGTAGATCAACAACCCGCCCACGCGTCGCTTCCCCATCCCGAAGGACATTAACGAGTTTCTGTGCTAACTGAAAACGCCAGATGGTCAACCCTGCACCTGTTCCAAGAAATGCAATTCCGAACAGGAGAAATGGAATCCCCACAAAAGCCGTAATGATGCCAATGGTGAGCCCTGACCCCACCACACCAAAAATCACCCCCAGTAAAACAAAGACAAAAGCAGTGATCGCCCAACCATCGGCTATTAGAAGCCGCCATATATACCGTTCGGAAATCGGCCGTGGGGCAGGAGGTGGTGTGGGGAGGCTTTCCGTTAATACGGATTCAGCGGTCGTCTCTGCAACTGCTGGTAAAGGTCCACCGCAATTTTTGCAGTTGGATTGAAAATCAAGGTAGGAGGTACCACACCATGGGCAAATGATCATGATAAATTTTCCTTATGGTGCATTTTACAGGAAGGATGGGCAATATATTACCACTTTCCCCCAAAGACAATACCCCTAATTACCTGATATGAAAAAATGTCAGCGCTTTTTGTCAGCTTGAATGGATTCTTTTTATTGCATCCTTACCAGGGCGAAACATTTTCATGGAATATTCCAAAGCGTAAATTCTTTGAAAACAGTGGTTCTTCCATCCACTTCATCTCCCACCTGCGAGCCAATTGCGATTCCAACATCTCCAGATTCCTGATAAACAGATACATCCATATTAGGCAAAAGCTCATCATTCACCTTAAGCGACGCAATTCCGTCCCGAACTTCCAAATAAACGGTGTTCGATTCAGCCTCCCCTGTTTTAAGATTCGTGAGGGTGCCGCTGGCGATGGGTTCTATTGATAAACTACGTGTGAGTTCCCACCGATGGGTGGAAAGAATCGTCAAGCGATATTCATCTGTGTAATTCCGCCTAAAGCGAATGCATGTGTCCCAGGAATGGAATGCGCCGGAATAAGGATTTACCAGCACAACGTATAAAATGAAATTTTTAGAATACTGTTCGGCCCAAAACGTTTTGATCAATCCATCATTATTGTGAATTAATGTCCCATCCAAAGGTCCAAGAAGTAGTGTCCTATTCAGATCGATTTGATTGGCTGGGACCGTTTCCGGGGTAATTGTCGGATTCTGCTGAGCTGTTGTCGGAATCTGCTGCGCTGTCATCGTATTTTTTTGCGCCATAATAATTTTTTGCTGCGCCGCGATTGTAGACTCCGCCTGGCTTAATCTTTCGTCCTGGATTATCCCTGGGTTCTGTAGAGTCGGTTGTTCGCTGCGCATCGCCTGCAATTGATTGCTTTTTCCTATATATTCAATCGAAAGAAAAATCAAGGCTGCCAGTAAAATCGCCGAGAAAATCCAGGCCTTGGAAATGCCATGTGAACGCGGCTTATGAAGAGTATCAGCCTTTGAGGCGGTAAACAAAGCAGCAAAAAGGTTTTTAAGAGATGCAATCGTTGATTCAGCTGCCAGGGTGGCCGATCCTTTTGGCGGTGCATTTCGGACGATAGAATCCTCTGATTGAGGCAGTCTTGTCTCTTCAGCTTCACGCTCAGGATTCCCCCGATTTACGCTTGCAACAGCCGGTTTGGGGAGAATCATTGGAGTAGGTTTAACCTGATACACTGCCTTTGTTTTTTTGTCACTTTCCGGAGGTAAAACCTTGGCAGGGACAACCGACGGTTTTCTGGTGGGCACAGCCGACGGAATTTCTTCTATCAGTTTGATCAACGATAAATTCCCCCCGCATTTAGGACACACCGTCGCATTTACTGGCAAAGTAAAGCCGCAAAGTTCACATTTGAGTGGGGTGGATTTTTCCAAGGTCATATTGCCGGATGCTCCCTTAGGAGATGGAGGAAATATTGGAACGACAGCATGGCGATTTCAGAACGGATATTTTTAACGCAGCTAACTAATCCATTTCTGTAATTGTCACGCCTATTCTTTTTAAAGTAATCGTCAATAAAACCAATATCAGAAAAATGTAATCAAGAATGTGCCCCCTCAGAACTCATATAAAAAATGCCGTTCGGAAAAAGAAATCCTATCTTTGTTGGACTTTCTTATAGGATATTCCATCTTGGAGCAAAAATATATTACAACCACCTTACAACTATGAGATTGGAAGACCTGGTATGCAAGGAAAAAAAACCTATAAGCAAGTTTCAAAGTCGCTTTTCAGAACAGGTCGGCATACCGCGGTCCTAATTCTTCATCCAACCCCTGCTTCCGGCAACGAATATCCCCGTTAGAAGCCACTCAAATTTCAGTAACTCTTTGATATCGACATTTTGGGGCCAGGCGGTTGAGGAGAAAAGGAATGATCTTCGTTTACCATCTGGTCATGGTTGCGATAATCAGAGGGGAAACCGCCTATGGAAATGTTTTAATTTATTTCCCGCAAGATATTTTTCTTATGCCATCACCGCACTAACAGCTGCGGATGCCAGGAACGAGGCTCGCAGGTCGGGGCGTGCGATGTGATCGGCGATGGATTGAACGATCATGCGGGCTTCTCCCTTAAATTTCATGGATCGATCTTCATCGGGTTCAATCTCGGCGAGCAGGGCGATGATTTGCCACCTCAGCCGAGGTGACCCAATCTTTTCGGCCTCGAGGCGCGCCTGTTCAAGAGCAACCTTGGCCTCTTTTAGATCTGCTTGCAGGAAATGGCATTTCCCCTTCAGGAACAAGGCTTCGGGCAGATAGCGACCCAGTTGATATTCCTGGGTAAAACCGACCGCTGCATTTGCAAGGGCGATCCCGTTTGAAAAGTCCCCGCGAGCCTGGGCGAGCCCGCACCTGGCAATGATAAGCATGGCTTCCCAGGGGGGAGCATCGGGGGTGCAATCGGCAAGGGTTGCTAAGGCTGTATCCAGCTCTCCGCTGGCAATTTCGAAGTTTGCATAGCAGATCAACGTGCCAGTCCGCATGGGCGAGGGCGGAATGTCCGCATTGGGGAGGCGGTGGAGGCGGTACAGGTCCATCCCCAAGTGAGCGGCACCAAGCTCCGCATAAGCCCGGCAGAGCATGGCGCGGTACCAGGTCTCGTAATATGGATTTCCCTGGCTGGCCAGGCGGATGCTGTCTTCCAACGCTTCCAGCCCCTTGTCGATCTGCCCGGCTTCCAGCCAGACCAGTCCCTGGAAATTTCGAGCCGAGGCCTGGTTCTGGACCTCTTTAATGGAGGTACTGATCTGCAAGACTTCCTCCGCATTCTTCAAGACATTCCCGTCCCTGCCGGCCTAATACGCACCAAACATGGAAATGTTCAGATTGTTGGTCTGCATGGGCTTGTTACCCAACTCCCTCCAGATCCGGGTTCCCGCATCCAGACTTTCCTCAGCCTTTTCAAATTTACAGGCTACACAGTAGGCCCAGCCCAGGTCGCTGAGCACGTAAGCCATATGCTCGCGGAGATTTAATTCCTGCGCAATTGCGAGGCTTTTTTCGCCATAATCTATGGCTTCGGCAGTCCTGTTCTGAAACAGATTGACCAACTGCAAATTCCAAAGGACCCTGGCTTCCGCGGCGCGGTCTCCCAACTCCGCAGCCAATTTCAGGCTTTCTTGAGAGAGTGCCAACCCCCTGGCTGCATCAGCCACAGGGGTGATGGTGGAATATAGCGTTCCCGCGGCAACGCTGGCAGAGAGTTCCATGGACCGGTCCTTGCGCTTTCGAGCGGATGCCAGCATGTCGTCGTAATTTTGCAGCGCCAGTTGATAGCGATTGCTCAATTCGAGCGCCCGCCCGCGGCGAAGGTAAACGTGGGTGAGTTGCTCACGGTCAAGCGAGGCTTGATCGTCCAGCTCCAGGACGCGCGTGTAAGCGGCAACCGCTTCATCATGTGCGTAAACCCGAAACGCATTATCAGCCGCACAGACCAGGTAGGTGATCGCTTTCCCGGCATTCCCGGCTGCTTCGAAGTGATGTGCCAACTGCAAGGCGATCTCGTCAGCTTGATCTCCATATAGAGTTTCCAGGACTCCGGCAATTTTCCCATGCAGGATGCGCCTTTCACCCGCACCGAGTTCATCATAAAGGTACTGCTGGATCAAGATATGCTCGAAGCGGTATTGGGATAAGTATTGCGCGCCAATCTTTATTTCAGGTTGTTCGATGACTAGCAGGTAGCGCTTCTCCAACTCCCGCGAGAGGTTCCTGACCAGCTCACCTTCGTCCACCTTTTGAATTAGCCCAACCACCTGGGCTGCAAAGACCTCCCCAATGACGCTGGCGATGGTCAATGTCTCATGCAGGTCAGCGGGCAGACGTGCCACACGTTCGCCGATCACCCCTTCGATGCGTGCCGGCAGGTCATCCCAGTCCAATTTATTCGCCTGGATCCACCTGTCCTGGGCATCCTTGACAAGGGTGCCGCATTCCTGCAGGTTGCGCAACAGTTCCACTGTGAAGAGCGGGTGTCCGCCGGTATGGGCGAACAACTCATCCCGGAAGGCGCGGTCGAGGACATTCGGCTCGAAATCCACGAGTGCGTTTACAAATAGACGCCCATCGCTTTTCTCTGTTTGCGACAGGTCCATGACAATGTCGCCATAATAGCGTTTGAGCTCATTGAGGATCGCCTCCAGCGGGTGTCGTCCTCCATCGCGTCCGAGGGATACATCGTCGGGTCGGTAAGTGCCCACCAGCAGGAGGCGGCTGTCCTTCAGCTGGCGCGCCAGGTGGAACAGCAGGTTTATCGACCCGCTGTCAGCCCACTGCAGGTCGTCCAGGATCAGGACCAGGGTCTGGTCCTTTGCCAGGGCCCCCAGCACCGCAGCGTATTGTTCAAAGATCTTTTCCTGGTCGAGGGCGGAGTCGACCTTGGAGGGTTCCGCGCCTGATTTTTTCCCAACCCGCTCGGAAAGTTTCCCGGCCAGGTTGCTGTTGATCGCGATCTGTGTGCCAATCCGGGTAAGCAACGAGCCACCCGGAACAAAAATACCCACCAGGTCGGGTCCTACCATCATCAGGGTCTTGGTCGAGACCTGCACAAAATCCTTCCAGCGGTTCATCTTTTTATTCTTGTCTTTTTCAGCGGCAGCTGCTTCTTCATTCCCGGCAGTCAACTCGGTCAGCACCTGGCGGAAGGGGAGGTATGGATCGGCGACCCCGGTCTGGGCATTGCACTCGCCCAGCGAGGAGATCAGCTTGGGGTCGGCGGCCTCACCACGGCGCACGAATTCAGCGACCAGGGAGGATTTTCCCGCCCCCGCTTCGCCTGCAATAAAGACGACCTGCGTTTTTCCCTGCGAGGCTGTTTCCAAAAAAGCATTAAGCTTGTGTAGTTCGGTTTCGCGACCAACAAAGACAGGATCTGACATGGTTTATTTCCGGCCTGGCTGACAGGTGCTCCTGGATCCAAAAGATACAACAAATAGCACAATATTTATCGTAGTTTAGCACCTGGCATTTGCTTTCGCAATGCCTGGTTTGGGAAAGTAAACGTAACTTTAATAAAAGCACCCCAATACCAGGAGGAATCCCCTGATATTGGGGTGCTATCCAAGCAAATTGGAAAGCGATTGATGAATCGCCCTTGTGTCAATGATTCACGTGGAAATGGGACTTTCGATCAATGGCACGTGGATGATCCAGAATCGGTGAAAGTGTATCCCGCCGCCGGCAGGAAGTTCCAGGAATAAGAGTTGGTCGAGAGGGTCAGCTTGAGCACGCCATACGTTGCAGTCTGGTTACGGATGGCCTCGTTGGGATCGAGAGGATGCGCTGCATAAGTATATCCATCCCCCGGAGCGCCCCCGGTGCCAACGACGAACTCACGGATGCCGTCCGAAGCAGCTTGTTCCTGTGCATTGATCTGGTCGAAGCGTTCGTAGTTGTGGTTATGACCGCCGGCCACGATGTCCGCCTTATACTGGTATAGCAGGTCCCACCAGGGAGCATAGGTGGCATCATCGGCATGTCGCCCGCTGGTCCACCGCGGCTGGTGCCAGACTGCCAGGATACACTTGCGGGTATTGGCGGCCAGGTCATTCTGAAGCCAGGTGGTTTGCGGGCTAGAAGCACTACAGCCGCCGGCCTTGGAGCACTGCGCGTTCAAAACGACCACATGCCAGCTGGAGCCAATGTTATAGCTGAAATACCCTCCCGGCTGGGGTCCGGCTGCACTACCAAAGTAATTAAAGTAAGCGGCATCTCCACTGGGTGGGTAAGTATCGTGGTTGCCCATCAGCGCATGGGTCACATTCAGGAAGCTGCCCCAGTTGGGGGCGTAGAGGTCCTGGTACTCGGTATCATAGGCGTATGTGCCCGCATCATTATTGACGTTGTCGCCGAGGGTTTGAACCTGAGCGTTTGGGTTGGCGGCAAGGACACTGCGGACAAGATCGCCCGTTTTTTTGCAATTTGCCGTGTAATCGATGGAGCCAAAGTTATGCTTGCAGATGTCGCCGGCGATGAGCAGGATGTTACTAGTCCCACCCCGAATTGGGGCCGGAGTGGGGGTCGACGTGGAGCTTCCCTGGCCTGACGTCGTGACCACCAGTTGAGGGGCATGACTCGCGTCCTCGCGGGATGCCAGGTTGGTATTGGTCGAACTCGCGGTGGTCAGTACCAGGTTGAATGTGCCGGCGGTTTTGACGTAACTGCTGACATCCAACTCCACCCACGTACCCGCGCCAATAGCCTTCGAGCTGATTATCTTGCTGCCTGCTGTAGGTGCATTGGAATAGGTGATCTTGCTCTCAACCCAGGTGCTGTTTGACTCAGCCTGGACCGAAAAACCGGTCGTATTGGCGCTATTGGCATAGATGCGCAGCAGAGCGGATTGAATGGCAGCGCCATTCAATCCGGTCACCACGAAGCGCAGATAACTTCGCGTTACTGGACTGTTGTCCACCCGCAGCGAAACCGCCGGGCCATAATTTGTAGAGGCTGACGTCTGGATAACGTAGGCGTCGGCAACTGGATTGAAGGTCAGCGCCGAGGCAGTGGCGGGGCCAAATTGACTGGTGGCCTGTACCATCAGGTTTGTCCCAACCAACAGGGATATCAGAAGCAACAAACTTGCTAACCGGTAAATGGGCTTCTTATTCATACCAATAAACCTTTCATTTCAAAATTCTGCTTGAAGAGGACGAGCGCCTTAATATTCAAGGTTTCTTAAAGTGCAGGTTTCAAGAGATCTGGCGAACACAACCATAAATTTCCGATCGTGAAGTTTACCTTTTCAACCCCCTATGTTATTTATTATTTTCAAAATGTGCTGTTCAAGTCCATTGACCAGCAAGCGCGGATTATAAACCAAATAGGTGGTCAATCCTTAAAAAGAAATAACAAATTTGTAAGGTTTAATCACCAAATTCTGGATAAATTCGTGGGGTTCCGCTGCATTTGCCGATTCTTGGATTATTAAACAACATATCCGGGGGGGAAACGCTTACGGATAAAAGAAATATATGCAAGAAAAGGGAATTAACCCTGTCCATGTAGAGGCAACACATCACTGCCTGCTGTCGAGCCAGAACCTCACCTGAACGGTTCATCTCTGGACCCGACCGGAGGCATCGCCCGCGAGCAGTCCGTTGACTTCATTAACACTCGCCCGATTGATGTCGCCCGGAATCGAGTGCTTGAGGCAGGAGGCTGCGATCGCAAAGCCCAATGCATCCGCGTGGGTCTTCCCAGTCAGCAGCCCGTAGATCAGGCCGGCAGCGAATGCATCCCCACCCCCCACGCGATCAACTATGTCGGGGATATCATAGTGCGGACCGACGATGAAATCCTGGCGGTCGTGCAGGCAGCCCGACCAGCCGTTATGGTCAGCATTGTAGCTATCACGCAGGGTGATCGCCTGGAGCTTCAGGTTTGGAAAAGCTTCCAACACCTTTTCACTTAGCGCTTGGTATTTATCGGGATTTATAATTCCGGACTTAATGTCCTTTTCCCAGGTGCCGCCTTCCACGCTGATCCCGAGCGCATTCTGGCAGTCCTCCTCATTGGCGATGCCTACGTCCGCCAACGACACGATCTCAGCCATTACCTCGGGAGCCTTCTTCCCGTATTTCCACAGGTTCTTGCGATAGTTGTAGTCGCACGAGACGGTCAGGCCGCGTTCCCTGGCATTGCGGACTGCCTGTAAGGATAAATCTGCGGCGCGCTGGCTGAGGGAAGGCGTGATCCCGGTGATGTGGAACCAGTTCGCTCCTTTAAAGATCGTGTTCCAACCCAGATCGCCCGCTTCTACGTTGGCAATCGCCGAACCCGTCCGGTCATAAACCACCACGGAGGGGCGCTGGTTTGCACCCGCCTCGAGGTAATAAATCCCCAGCCTATCGCCGCCCCGTAGAATCAGGGAGGTGTCGATCGAGCGGCTTTGCAGGAAAGTAATGCAGGCATCCCCGATTGCATTTTTGGGAAGCACTGTCACGAAAGCTGCATCGACCCCGAAATTTGCTAGGGAGGCGGCCACGTTGGCTTCCCCGCCGCCGAAGGTTGCCTCCAGGACGGGTGATTGCAGGAGGCGTTCAACCCCCGGGGATTTCAAGCGCAGCATGATCTCGCCCAGGGTGACGACACGGTTAGCCACAGCGCTCATTGCATGCCTCCGAACGGCCTCTGGTCGCGCGCCAGGCGCACCCAGTCGATCAGATTGCGGCCCAATTCGGTGATCTTGTCAAATTCACCCGCTTCGACCCAGTCCGCCCGCACCAGGTTGGAACCGATACCCACCGCAGCCACACCGGCTTTGAACCAGGCCTCGATGCTCTCGCGGGTGGCGTCGACCCCGCCGGTGGGCATAATACGCGTCCACGGCATGGGAGCCAGGATCGATTTGACGAATTTCGGTCCACCAACCGCATCCCCCGGAAAGATCTTGATGATCTCGGCACCCAGTTCTTCCGCCTGGGAGATCTCGGAGGCACTTCCGCAGCCGGGGCTGTAGGAGACCTTGTGGCGGTTGCAAACCCTGGCAAGCTCGGGGTTCAGCACTGGGCCGACCACGAAATTGGCTCCGCTCGAGATATATAGCGCCCCGGTGGCGGGGTCAACCACCGAGCCAGCCCCCAGGATCACGCTTGGGTCGGCAGCTGCGAAGTGCTGCACCAGGTCGGAGAACACGCGCCAGGCATTATCACCCCGGTTGGTGAACTCGACCAGGCGCAGCCCGGCGAAGGCACAAGCCTCGACTACCTTTTTGGCAACTTCCAGGTCGGGGTGGTAGAAAACGGGGACCACCCCGATGCGCAGAGTCTCATTAATTACTTCAACCCGGGAAAATTTGGCCATAATTCAATCCTCACTTCCGGATCACTTTAACATTCCAGGTAGACAATCCAAAAAACTCACGCGCGGTCTGGTCAATTTCTTATGCGGATGTGTATCTATGATATAGGCATATCCACATTCGACAGTGCTTTACCTTCCCGATAATATTATCCCACAGGTGCTGCATGCCGGATGCATGGTCTCGCAGGCGTGCCGACCATTCACCAGCCGGTCCCCGGGGGAGCGTGAGCGGTTACTCTGGCAGCCCAGCCGTAGAGGAATCTGGACGATTACTTGCTGTTTTGGAGCACGACGTCCAGGCGTAATCGGATGGAACCTTCAGAGATGAATTTCTCCGCGATCTCTTTCAGCCTCTCCCCGGACTCCGAACGGAGGTCCGGCAGGACGTCCGCAACCGGGACCGCGCGGTGGGCAAATTGCCAGAGAGTGGAGTCCAATATACTTCCATCGAAGAGGATAATATCCAGATCGATGGGGCGCGGGGCGTTCTTGTCCGCCGAGCGTACCCTGCCCATCCCGGCTTCCACCGGAGTGAGTATCTCCAATTTTAGATTTGTTTGGTCCAGGGGGGTGCCCGCCAGTATGGCGGCATTGAGGTAATTCGGGCCTGCGGATCCAACCGGTGCGGTTTCCCACACGCGCGAAATCCGCAGGATGGTCAGATGATTCTGCAGTTGTTCAATGGCAAGGGGGAGGTTGTGTTCCGGTCGAATATTTGATCCCAGCAGCAGGCAGGCCTGGTGCTCCGAAACCATGCTCATAAATCCTCTTGCGAGCGTTCAATTTCGACTCCCACCGATTTGGCGAACCGTACGGCGCCCGGTTTTTCTACTCGCAGTCTCACTTTCATCACCCCGGGTACTTCCAGGCAGATACGCGCCAGGTCGGCTGCCAGCGCCTCCACCGTCAACCTGTGGGCAGTTTCAGCGTGCGCAATGACTTTTTTGGAAACCGTGCGGTAGTCGACGCAATCCTTAATGTCGTCACTTATACCAGCCTTTTTGAGGTCAGCGAAGAGGATGATGTTGATGCGGATCTCCTGGGGCTTTTCACGCTCCCAATCGTTGATCCCGATGATGCCGCGTGCCACCAGGTCGGTAATTAGAACCTGATCCATACAAATTCCTCCTACACCAGGTGTCTGCCGCCATCCACGTGGAGCACCTCGCCAGTGATATATGCGGGTCCATCCAGCAGGAAGACCAAAGCCTGCCCCACCTCCTCCAGTTTAGCCCATCTTCGGGCGGGAACCCGCTCCAGGTTGACATTGGCGGGCGACCCA
The DNA here is from genome assembly GCA_041480185.1 of Anaerolineae bacterium. Classification (GTDB taxonomy): domain Bacteria; phylum Chloroflexota; class Anaerolineae; order Anaerolineales; family Villigracilaceae; genus UBA877. The sequence continues at coordinate 872 of JBGOZL010000010.1, read as the reverse complement.
TCGCCTGGCGGAAGGACTGCTCCCAGCGCCAACCCGTTGACCGTGATGCGCGGCGCCAGTGCAACCGCGAGGGCACTGGTGAGGGCTGCCAGGCCGGAATTGCTGATCATGTACGCCAGGTGATCGGGCCTGGGGTGGAGGGCGCGCCAATCCATCAGGTTGACGATGCGCCCGGTCCCGTCTGGTTCAAGGGAGCGGGCGAAAGCCTGGCTGAGCAGGAAGGGAGCTGTCAGGTTGACCGCCAGGGACCGGTTCCATAATTCCAGGCTGGTATCCGCCCACCCGTGAGGTTCGAATATGGAAGCATTATTGACCAGTGCGAACAAGGGAGCTCGTTCCCGGGCCCGGTCGATCAAGGCTGCCGCTTGGGTGAAGTCCGCCAGGTCAGCCTGCAGGATGTAAGCTTTCTGACCGATGGCTTCGATCTCCGCTTGGACGCTTTCGGCTTCCTTTTGGGATTTACCGAAGTGCAGTACCACGTCTGCGCCTGCCTGGGCAGCCGCAAGGGCTAGTGAGCGCCCGATCCGCAGGGCCGCGCCGGTGATCAGGACTGTTTTTCCGTCGAGAGACATATTTCCCAGGTTATCCCTGGTCTCTTCCTTCCTGATAAATGATCATCTCTTGAAACCGCAACTGGTTAAGAATTCATCCCTGAGGGAGTCTTCATCGGCATAGTAACCCCGCCAGACCGACGTGCGCGTGATCGGCGCCAGTTCCCTCACCCCGCGCATCTCCACGCACAGGTGATGCGCCTGCAGGTACACGGCCACGCCGTGCGGTTGGAGCATCACCTCGAGGGTATCGGCCACCTGCTGCCCGATCCGTTCCTGGACGGCAAACCGTTGGGCGAACAGGCGCACCAGCCGGGTCAG
>JBGOZL010000009.1:0-13536 GCA_041480185.1 Anaerolineae bacterium | reverse complement strand
GAGCTAGCGAGGAAGGCAGCGGGATTATATAATGAACACCACACTCCGTCAAGTCGCTTGTGGATTCATGCTTGTTACTGCATAGTTTTAGTACATTTGCACGTAGGAGACCTTATGACCGAACCCTCTAATCCCGCTTACCGCATAGCAGACCTTCCAGCTGACGAACGTCCCCGCGAACGGCTGGCACGCCTGGGCCCGCAAGCCCTCTCGATCCCCGAACTGTTTGCAATTCTCCTCCGTGTTGGCGTTGAAGGCGAGAGTGCCATCCAGGTGGGGCAGCGCCTTCTGAATAAATATAAAAATCTGGCCGGATTGCATCGTGCCCCTTTTGAAGATTTATGTAGCCAGCGCGGCATTGGTTCAGCCAAAGCTGCTCAGATCAAGGCTGCCATCGAACTCGGTCGGCGTATGGCGCGTGAACCAGCTGAAGATCGTACAACCATCAACAGCCCTGCGGACGCAGCCGCGCTGGTAGCCTACGATATGTCCGCACAGGAGCAGGAAATCCTGAGCGTAATCCTGCTCGATACCCGCAACCAGGTGATTGATATAATCGAAATCTATAGAGGCTCTGTAAATTCATCCCAGGTGCATGTCGGCGAGCTGTTCAAACCTGCCATCCGCCGTAATGCTGCTGCTATGATTGTCGTCCACAACCACCCGAGCGGCGACCCGACCCCCAGCCCGGATGACGTAGCGGTAACCCGCTCCATTGTCCAGGCTGGCAAGCTCCTGGATGTGGATCTGCTCGACCACATGGTCATCGGACAGGGTAAATGGGTGTCGATGAAAGAACGAGGCTTAGGGTTTTCATAAATACGATACATCGTCCGTTGATCCTTCTCTTGAGAAGCGGAAAAGATTGAAAAATCAAGGATTTAGCGAGCGAAGCTCACAAAATCCTTGATTTTTCCTATTCTCCCACCCCAGGGGAGGGGCGAGGTCGGGGGTGGGGTGGAATACCGCGAATTTATAAAAACCCTGGCAGATTAAAAATAATTACTTGTAACTGGCTGCCAGGTAAGCAATCAGCGTCTGTTCTTCCTGATTATTGAGCTGTGCACCATGGGCGATCATTCGTTGCACAGTTTGTGTCCACTGGTCGATGGTCTTCCGTGCCAAAGTCACGCGGTCCAGGGGATGGCATACCGAGCAGCGCTGTTGCATCAACGTCTGCCCGTCCAAGGAACTACCGCCTGAAGTATTGGGTGTGGCCGTGTTGGTGCCGCAGGAAACCAATATAGTACCAAGGATTAGGGTGAAAAAAATAATGCTGATTAGGGAAATGTTTTGCTTGTTCATGAAGGCTCCAAAAGAATAAATGACTGTGTGAGTGCAGAAATATTTGCTGGTATAGGTGGTATTTTGGCTCCTATTTTAATTCATTAAAGTTCACTGATTATTCCTTAATTAGGAGGTCGTTCTAACTCCAAACGTTGTACTTGACACTAAAATTTGTAAACTCTCCCTTTGCTGTTTCCCATTCAACTATCGCTTCCTCCACATATCCTGCACGTGGACCGCTTTTCACCTCTTCGGCAAACCTCTCCAGTCTCTCGCGCGGACCTTCAGCCACTGACTCCACCTTGTCATCTCCAACGTTCCGCACCCAGCCGGTGAGACCGAGCTGCACTCCCGTTTGCTGGGCGAATGCGCGGAACCCAACTCCCTGTACGCGTCCTCTCACCCAAATGTGGATGCGCACTTCGCCACCACCTTTTGGATCAGTCATGGTGTTCCTTCATAACAATTTCAAGTATAGACCTCTTGTCAGGATGAATCCCATCACCGCCCGAGGAAATAAAGGAGAGGAGTCAGCGTGAGCGGGCTCAAAATGGTGCCCACAAAAACGATTGCTGTCACCAGGGAGTTGTCAAGGTTGTACTCGTTGGCAAGCACAGTGGTCATCACTGCAGAAGGCATTCCGGCCTCGGTGATCCCATCTCTGCTGGCCATTTTATTCAACCTGAATAATGCTGCCATGACTATCCCAACGACTGGTCCTATCAGCAAGCGGCAGACCACCGGGATGCTCAAAGCTCGCAGGTTGTTCGTCCATTCCGCTTTCTGTAATTCCAACCCGAGCAGGACGATCATGGCAGGGACGGCGGCTCCGGAAGTCAGTTCCACCGTTTTTTGGATAGGGGGAGGGAAAGTCCAGCCGGTTTGAATGAAGATCGCGGCTAGGATTATTGCATAGATTGCTGGTACTTTCAAGAGACCCTTCAGCGCTTCCTTAAGACGCAAGTGGCCAAGGCTGGCAATTAACACCCCCACGGTGTATAGCAGAAGGGAATTGGTGACAAAGTAAATACTGGCGTAAGCCAGGGCTTCCTGCCCGAAGGCAAAGGAGATGAGTGGCAGCCCGTAGTTGCCGTTATTGGCGAAAAAACTGGTGAGGACCACAATGGTCAGTACACTCTTTTCCAGCCGAAATAACTTACCGGCAACGAACGCGATTCCCGCGATGATTATCATGGTCGCGGCGGAGTATCCCATCATGAGCAGGATGCTTTCCACTGCTAACTTGCTGCTGGTTAAGATGTTAAAAATGAGCGCCGGGCTGAGGATATAAAAGATAACCCGCCCCAACGGGCGCGAGTCAAGCTTCAGCGCCTTACCTAGCACAAATCCCGCCCCGCTAAGCAGCAGGATAGGCAGGAGGTTGTTGATAAAAACGTTCAGCAACGCCATAAGATGTTATGAGGTTCGCGATACCCGCTGATTTTGTAAACAAAAAAAAATAAAAGGACAAGAAATCCGGTCTTACTCTTCTTCGTCAGGTTCCTCTTCGATGAAATCCACTTCGTCGTCAACGTCGATCAGGGAAAAGTTACCCATATCCTCGGTGAATGACAGGGTTTCCAAGGCTTCTTCGATGAAATCGGCTTCTTCGTCGTCTTCTTCGATCTCGAGCAGTTCTTCAAGTTTGGACCGCACTCCTTCTCCGCCGATCCTGGACAGTGCCCAAATTAGTTCACGGCGCATTTCCAGGCCCTCTTCATCCTCGAGGATGTCGAGCAGAACAGGGCGCGAGGATTCCAGTTCCAGTTCTCCCGCAGCGTGGATTGCCTCGGACCGGATATCTTCATCAGGGGATCGTAACTGTGAAAGCACTTGTTTTTTCCACCGGTTGTCACTAGAGCGCCCCATAGCAAACAAGGCACTGACCACCCAATCGGTTTTTTTCTCACCGTAAGCGGCTTCGATAAGTGGAATAATTTCTTTGCGCCCGGAATATCCGAGTGATTCCAGCGCCCGTCTGCGGATAAGGGTCTCATTGGAAGAAGAAGTTGCCGCCAGCAATTGATCTTCAACCTCGTGGTGGAGTTCGGCCGGGATCTTATCCAGTTCCCCCAGGTATACAAATTGTCCCAGCGCATTTGCTGCGGCAGCGCGCACTTCGATATCCTCGTCATTATTCAGCATATCAAGATATACCGGGATGAGTTTCGAGTCGTCGCATTCCCATAACAGACGAATGGCACGCGCCCGTACTTCTGGATCTGGATCACCGAGAAGAGAGCGCGCCAAATCGTCGAAGGAGGTCAACGTATCTGTTTCAGCTAGGTCTTCCAGGTCTTCAAGTAAAGTATGTTTCCGGCGTGGCGAAACATCCGGCCACGTTTTTTTTAGTTGTTTCAAATCAGTAGGCTCCATGTCTGAAAAACGGTGTAAATAACGCGCTGGAAAGGGATTGTTATCGTCGAGTAGGGCGTCAACAACAGTCAGAAAAGGTGCATTCTGAGGCATACGGTTTTATCTTCCTGGTTCAGGGCAGGGTGAAGTTCACCGGACTGATGATGTCTTTTAGGTAAAAGAAGCCGAGCAGGGAGACCAGAATGAGGAACCCGATTCCGTTGATCATTGCCTGGTATTTGGCCGGGATCCGGCGTCGTAGGAAGATTTCAGGCAGGGTCAAAAAAATGCGTCCCCCGTCAAAGGCAGGGATGGGTAGCAGGTTTGCCACCGCAGTGGTGACCGTTATAGAGATAATGATCAGCAGGGTATAGTTGGTCGGCTTGGTGGAAGTCCCACTGGTTGCCGTAGCCTCGCGGCTGGTAACATCCCGGGATACCGCTTGTTGGAACAAGTTCCAGACAGTGCGCGGTCCGCCGATTTGGGCAGCCTGTGGAGAAATTGTTCCGGCAATAAGGCGGCCTGGCAGGGCGAGCAGGCTGTCTACATCTTGCGCCGTGGCAGAAAAAGCTGCCGGGATGGTGTTTAACCAGGATTTAACCGGGATCAGTGGTTCACCAATACTGACTCCCATCGGTCCTTGTGTGGATGGATAGACCAAGCGCGGTGTGATAGTAATTTCCAGTGCTTTTCCATCCCGCAGGATGACCAGTTGGAGTGGGAGACCCAGGTTATTATGAGTGATTTTGGTTAGTTGGGTGTACCCATCAACAGGTGATCCCCCCGCAGCCAGGATCACATCGCCTACCTGTAATCCAGCCTGTTGGGCTGGTGAAGGGGAGTCAACACTGGCGATCACGGCTGTATGGGTGTCGGGGATGCCAACCTGGTAGAAGAAGAAGGTGTAAACCACAACTGCTGTTAATAGGTTCATACCCGCTCCTGCCACGAGTACGGCGATGCGTTTCCAGGGATTTGCAGCAGCCATTCCTCCAGGAGTCTCTGGATCGTCTTCTCCCTTGATCTTATTAAACCCACCCAGGGGGATCCAATTCAAGGTAAACTCAGTCCCGGGTCTGATTTCATTAAGAATTCCACTCAAATGGATTTCACCGGGTTGGGAGGCTGGATTTAATTTTTTTACTTCATCAGCAGGAGCAAGAGCTGAAATAGGAGATGGTTTGGATTCTGTATTTTGGTTGGGCAGCCCTTGTCCGTTTTCTGTTGAAGCAAAGGTGATGGAACGGAGTACGAGCCTCCCCCGTTTGGAAATTGCAGCAACATCTACCTGGCGATGGATGGATTGCTTTGGATCGAAAGTCAGGTCGAAATTGATTGGGATGACCAGGCGATCCTTCCCAATGAGAAGCGACCCCCTGCCGCGCCACAGCCGTAGCAGGCGGGGGGGAAACCCAAACCCAAATTCTTCCACTTCGATTTTCATCAAACGGGCGATGACAAAATGCCCTAATTCGTGGACCAAAATAATTCCGGCGAAAACTACCACGAAAATGATTCCACCAAGCAGACCAATGCTCATCTATAAACCTCGTCAACATTAAACGGCGCCTCCTGCGAGGCGATCACGCTGATTATATCCGTTTTGGGCTTTCTCTGGTAATTTATTGAATATTTATTATTTAAATCTAATCATTGCTTGGATGTGGATTTTCCACAATTTTTGCTGCTCCCCCAACATGAGCAAGCCGCACTTCCCGGACCCCTGGAATGCTTCCTAACATTTTGGTTGTTTCCCCCCTTCCAGGTCCAGTGCATATGACATGGACGTTTGGTCCGGCATCAACTGTGTAGCAAACGGGCATCCCTTTTGCCCGTGCCTCCCGTACGGTTTGCATTACTAACAACGTGGAAGGTTGCCAGTAGAACAGCGGCGGATGAGATGTCATCATCACCGCGTGCATCAGGTTGGAATCTGATTCAACGATATCAGCGAGGGCTGCAAAATCCCGGGTCAGGATGGCATGCCGGCAAAAATCTAATCGGCGAGGGGCGTCACCTACGCGGGCAGCTTGGAGAGGGGATGACCCTGCCAGTGCGTGGCCTTCAGTGGATCCAGTGGATTTTTGCTCTCTGCTAATGATTGAGATGCAATCCGCGAGATCCCAATATTCGGGAGGTGCAATCGAGATGGCATAAGAATTGCGGTCTCCCGTGCCAGAAGCCCACTCGACAAATCCTCCCGGAATGGACCTGCAGGCTGAACCGGAACTCCGGCGGGCAAGGCGGGAAAGGGCTGCCTCGTCCAATTGTATGCCAGCAGCCCTTGTCGAAGCCATGGCCAGCGCGGCAAATGCCGATGCTGACGAAGCCATCCCGGCACTGGTGGGGAAATTGTTTTGACTTTCCACTTTCGCAAAAAATTGGACGCCGGCTAGTGCGCGCACCTCATCCAACATTTTGCTGATGCGAACCCTCGCCTTATCTCCCGCGATCTTTCCATTAATTTTCGCCTCGTCAGCTTGAAGACCCTCCTCAAATCGGACGGTGGTGCGTGTTTCAAATCCTCCCAGGTTCATGGAAATCGAGCCATTCGCTGGCAGGCGCAGGGCATCGTCTCGGTTTCCCCAATATTTAACAAATGCGATGTTTGGATTTGCCCTGGCTGTGAATGGGTCCATGTCCATAGTCTATCACAATTGAATGTGTGTAATAAAACCTTCCATCTTATTTCTTGGCCGGGAAGGCTTGACCATTTCATTTTCTAAAAAAACTGAATTATTAAATGCAAACTTATCACTAATAGGTCCATTAATTTCATCGAATTCCAGATCGCAAATCAGGCTGCGTCCCCCCGCCCTATAATAAACCGATAATCGTACCCCCAGAATCCTTTGGGAATAAATGAGAACCGCCTTATTCAGGCGGCTCTCATGCAGATTTGATTTACTGTTGTATTTACATCTTGAAATATTTCTTGACGAAGTGGACAACCAATAGAGTCAAGAGGATCGTGGCAAGGAATCCGTAAACGCCATTGAAAAGGCCGGTTATGTAAGGTCCTACAATGGAAATGCTATTCAGGGCATCCTTGACCGCAAACAAAACGAGGAAGCGAATACCTGCGTTGACAAGGTCGTCCGCATCAAGGAAAAAGATCGCCGCCAGTATACCCACGATCACCAGGACCAGGGACACCCACATGTTTTGGAAGCTGAACTAGCCAGCAATGGCCGTGATTAATTGGCCAATGAGATAAAGCCACTTGCCAATGGTTTTCATGTTTCTTAATCTCCTTTGGTTGGATTGAGAGAATAGCATGGAGCTCCAAACTATATAGAATCTAACGATTTGGAAGGATACGCTTTATTTGTCACAGATAATGGAGATTTTCGAAAGTGGTGTTGCTCGATTTTTCCCCCTTGGCAAAAGATGCCCTCGTTCGCAAAGTAAACCGAAGGCATCTATGCTATTTAATTGCGTGCTATTTCGAGGACTACCGCTCCAACCATTTGACCATTCCGAAGGCGTGCAAGCGCCTCTTCAGCCTGTTCCAATGGAAAGCTTGTCACATCTGTTTTTACGGGCACTTTCGGGGCTAGAGCCAGGAATTCCTCGCCATCACTGCGCGTTAGATTGGCAACTGAGCGGATCATCCGCTCCTCCCATAACAGATTATATGAAAAGGCAGGGATGTCACTCATATGAATGCCGCCACATACGATTACTCCGCCTTTATTTGTAACTTTCAAGGCAGCCACCACCAACGGACCAACTGGGGCGAAGATCAGGGCTGCATCCAGTTTTTCAGGAGGGGCCTCGGTGGAATCCCCAGCCCACTCTGCACCCTGGTGTCTGGCATAATCTTGCGCAGCAATATCACCGGGGCGGGTGAATGCGTATATCCGTTTACCTTCGTGTTTGGCAACCTGAGCAATAATGTGAGCAGCCGCGCCAAAACCATAAATTCCAATTGTCTTGGCCATTCCACCTGCCATGCGATAAGTCCGGTACCCAATTAAACCGGCACACAACAGGGGAGCTGCCTCCAAGTCTGAGTATGAAGGGGGAAGGGGAAAACAGAAGCGTTCGTCGGAGGTTGTATACTCAGCGAAACCACCATTAATATGGTAGCCGGTAAAAGTAGGATGATCGCATAAATTTTCCTGGCCGCGTTCACAGTACTGGCAAGTTCCATCTGTACCTCCTAGCCAGGGGACGCCAACTCGCTCTCCGGGCCGGAACCGGGTTGCCCCCAATCCAGCCCGGATGACCGTTCCGACGATTTGATGCCCCAGAACCAGCGGTAATTTCGGTTCGCTCAATTCCCCATCTACAATGTGCAGGTCGGTATGACAAACGCCGCAGGCGTGCACTTTGAGCAACACCTGTCCCTGCCCAGGTTGAGGGATTGGCAATTCGGTCATTTTCAGTGGTTTGCCAACGGCTTCAAAAAGCATGGCGCGCATGGTTTGCATGTTGGCTCCTTCTAAGGGCTGGGTAACGGCGGCGTCACATTGTGACCGTCACGCCAGGCCACCAGGAATGGAAATGGATCTACCTCGCCGCGCCTGGCATGCCAGTCTTCGGGATAGGTGGGAGGCGATATCCCGAAGTGGAGGTGGGACGGTGTGGTTCGGGCATCCCCAGTATGCCCAACGTAGCCGAGTACTTGTCCTGCGGTCACCCGGACCCCGGGACTGATTCCTCGTTCAATAGCTGATAAGTGAGACCCGTAGTAGCGCACGTTGTCGTCTCCGATGACGGCGACGCATAACCCTCCCCGCAGAGCTGGGTCATCATCTTCTGGGTTCCAGCGGTCTTTGTATGAGACGAAGTCTACCACTCCAGCTGTGACCGCCACAAACTTTGTTCCTTCCGGGGCAAAGATATCCGTGGCTGGATAACCATGGCCGGCAGTACCTTCGGAGAAATCGGCAATATTCGATGGCTCGATGGGGAAAATGTAGAACCAGGCTATGGAGGTCTCCGTTGGGGTTTCAGTTGATGTGTGAGTTGCCACTACGGACGGTGTGACCTCGGGTGTTTTATTTCCAGAGGGGAATGGTAGCGGAGTGACAGTGCTTTCCGGGAAATAAGGGAATTCTGTATGGATTGGAATAGGTCCTGAAGTGGGAGAGGATTCCGGCAAAGGGATGCCCGGTAGAAGGGAGCACCCAGCCATAAGTAATCCGAACACCAACAGGCATCTTTTCATCAGCTGATTCTACTTTTTCTTATTTTGGTTTTCCAAGTCCGGGATATCCTCCGCTGCCTGGCGAAGGATGTCAAAAGCCGTATTTGTCAACAAATCCAGGCGCCTCGCTGAGATGGGTTCCCCTGTGTCAGCTTGCTCGATTAATTTGATGATGTTTCCGCGCAACCCACTGGCGCGCCGTGCCCAATGCGAATCGACTGAGAGCCGCTCCAACCGTGTGGCAAGCAAGCGCAAGAGATCGATTTGTCGATGAGTGTCGGTCACGAAGTTATTATAGCGTAAGGCGATCCATCGTCAGAGTGGATCGCCTCTCTGAAAGATCCGGGCATCAAAGAACTTGGGATTTATTCTGTAATTTCATTGAATAATTTCCGGGTGGTCTCGATTAATCTCGAGCGCACCCGACGCGCGTCCTGTCCAGCCTCCTGCATGCCCAGAACAACGCCGCCGACCACGGGCGGGACGGTCAGGCGCACCAGTCTGGCTCCCGGTGCAATGCGTTGGATGGTTGTGCGCATACTATCGGTCATTAATGGATGTCCGTCGTAAAGGCTGCCGATCAGAACAACGTCAAAAACTTCTTTTTGAAGATCAAGCTGGTTGATAACACTGACGGCCATCATCCCCAGTTCATTGCCTGCCCAACGGATGACTTCCAGGGCTTGAGAATCGCCCTGCCGGGCAATATCGAAAATAAGCAGGATCATGTCTGGATTGAAGTCGAACCTGCCTAGGTAAACCCCTTCTACAAGATCATCCAAATTTTTGGCGCCGGTTTGCTGTAAAAAGGCTGGGGTAAGTGCAGTCCCAGGTCCACGCTTGACCCACTCAAACGTGACAGCTCGCATCGCCCGCGCCAGGATATCAAACCCTCCTGCAGCCTCACCCGACCAATGACTTGCGCCTCCCACCACACGACCTTCCCGCATATGGTCCCGGCTCCATCCCCGGCAATTACACCCGGTTCCTGAAACTACCGAAATACCCCATCCTTCTTCTGCACCAGCCAGAATCCCCAAAGTAGCGTCATTTACGATTTCCAAGGGACATTCTAGTTTTAATGTAAGGATGGCATCCAGGTGCGCTTGCCGCTGACTGGGCCAGTCGTACCCAGCCAGCCCCATCCCAGTCCCTGAAATTTGGCTGATGGTTAATTTTGCCATCTCCAATGCCTGGGTGGTGGTATCTAGCAGTTTATTTGCGAGTCCATCGTAGCCGACCGCTTCCCAGTTGCCGGGTCCAGCCAGACCAAAACCAACTGTCTCGCCGTTCTCACTCGCTATCAGGGCATGAGTTTTTGTCCCACCCGCGTCAACTCCGAGAAAATATCTCATTTATTTCCTCTATCCAGGAATTTCCTTTCTAGGCAATTATTTCCAAAATTGCGGAAGATATTCTCGATAGCTGGTCAAATAATCATCCAGGATTTGCTTTGCCAGTTCGAAATCATTTACCACCGGGTCGAGCAGGAGGCATTGCAGGGCTTTCTCCCTCGATCCCTCAATAGCCGCTTCAACACATAATTGGGCCACGGTGACCTCCCGTCGAAGAATTTCGGCGACAGGCTCCGGGAACACTCCAACGTGTACCGGGTGGATGCCGTCACCATCTACAACAACCGGTGTCTCAACCGTGGAGCCCAGGGGTAGGTTCGAGATCTGTCCCTGGTTGCGCAGATTGGCAGCCAGGTGGTAATGGGTGCTTGCTCCCGCTACATTCTCGACCATCTCCAATGCTCCCTCGGAATCGGTATCTTTCAACCCGTCAATGGTCGCCTCGCCGTCCGCCATACTTTTAAGTCTCTCGTGTTCGAACTCGCGCACCGCGGCATTCAGGTCCCAGTCATAGAGCGGGAGATGGTATTTTTCCCATGGCTTGGTCGCCGGATCCGAGACCCAGGGCAGGTATTCGCACAAGTGACTATCCCCTGGAACGGGGAATAGTCCAAACGCATCGTATACCCGCCTTGTCAGGGGTTCAAATTCCGGGTCAAGTTCAAAAAAGCGCTTCCGGAAAAGCGGATAAAGGTCTTCACCATTCTGTCTGTCACGGATGGATATGATCCAGGAGAAATGGTTTAATCCGGCAGCACGGATATCCACGCGTGGGACGATCTGCGTTTTTACCTGGGTGTGGAGAGGTGCTTGCATGGGATCGGCGTGCATCCCAATAATTCCCTCTGGAACTGAAATTCCTAGGTCTTTTGCCAGTGCAATCCCGACCATCGTGTAGCCGATAAAAATTTGATGACACAGGCCCACAACCTTGATTTTGCTGAAACGGTTGATTGCGTCACAGATTCGGATCATGGGGTTCGTGAAATTAATGAACCAGGCATCCGGGCATGCCTGCTCCATATCATGAGCGATTTGCATTACCGGGCCGATGTTCCGGGCAGTGTGGGCTAACCCTCCCGGTCCTCCGTTCTCGGCGTATGGCTGGCGTACTCTGTACTTGAGTGGGATCTCAAAGTCTTTTCTCCATAGTCCTTCACGCGCTCCCACTTCTATAGCCGAGACTACAAACCCCGCTCCTTTAAGTGCATCCTGGTGGTGTGTGTGCGCGGTGATGGTTATCCCAGAGTTCCACTCCCGGTTAAGCCGTTCAGCCAGCCGCTTAACCGTATCGAGTGTGTCAGGATTGTGATCAACAAGTGAAAGCGTGCTGCCGCGCAGTTTTTTGCTGCGAACAAGAGCAGAAAGTGTGTTTTCCCCAAATGAAGCGCTGCCTGCACCTATAACAACAATTTTGGTCGGGAGGGTCATTTGCGTCACCACTTTGAATAAGCACGAATTTTATCCGTGTTCTTCGCGTCCGATAACTTATTCCTAGGAACGCGGTTATAGAATTTTCAATTCGTACTGGTTTTCACCGAGTATTTTTCCGTTCGCAGAGACTTCTACAGACAGCTTGTACCTCCCTGTCCCTAGTGATGGAAGAGTCAATTTTGTCTCAGTGGAGATGCTGTCAGTTGGGATGTCCACAGGGAAGGTGGCAGACGCAATATCGCCCATCCCACCCTCTAGCCACCACTTACAAATGGCGTTGGGAGATGCGCGCAATAAGTCGTTCACAACACAAAATGAAACCTGGATTGCTTTTCCCGGGTCCATTTTTTCAGGCAACTTGAAACACGGTAAAACCGGCTGCATTGACCGCCGCAAGGCATCAAAGGCGGGCTTGGGGATCCTCCAATAATCCACCACCGACCAGGTCACGGCAGGCCAGGGGTCGCAAAAATCGAATTGTATGAGGCCGGTAACGTTCGTGTATTTTGCACGCCGGTAGCATTCTGTGGCATATTGAATTAGTAAACTCTGGTATGCTTGGCTGTTGGCAATGAATTCCTCTAATGAACTGCCCAGTTCGATCCCGTTATCGAAGGTCTCGGCTGGCTGGAAATCATGAAAACGCCATGTTTCCCAGACCTCTCGGGCGTGGCGCAGATCAACGGGCGTGTCCTCAAGTGGTGGAATGTTTTTATAAGCGGAGCGTTCCATTTTTATGCCCCAGCCTTTCATCCATTCCTGGATTGATTTCCATTGTTTCTTTTCGGTTAAATTCCAAATGTAGGTACCAAATTTAATAAGTGATTTTGTTAATGCGCTGATCTTTTCTAAAGAATCGAGCCATCTTTTGAAATTGACCATCTCAGCGTAGCCTGCATCCGGTTCTAGCTGTGGTAGCATGCGCCGGACGCTTTGCACTACTGGCATACCTTGTGCTCCATACTCTGTAATGAATGGAGCAGAAGGCAGATTAATGTAATCGCGCCAGTGCCCTACGTACCACCCGGGATATGTATGACCATCACCAGTGCCAGAGTTCCGATGAACGTAACGTACTGGGTCAAGTTTTCGAACAATTGTTTCCAGGCGCGCATCCAGGTCGCGATTATGCGCCGGATTATACCGTTCGCCTTCCTGGACTGCCATCCAGGGCGCATCCCAGGGACTCTCATTATGACAACACCAGGCAATTATGGATGGATGGTTATACCATCCGGTGACCATTGCCTGCATCTGTCGTTCTGCCTCAGCGTGGAACTCAGGCTCATCCGAATATCCCCACTGAAAAGGGAAATCCTGCCAAACGAGCATTCCAGCCCGGTCACAAGCTTCATGAAATTCGGTCGGCAGTACATGTGCGTGGACGCGCAGGATGTTCAAATTTGCTTGTCTCGCCAGGCCCACATCACGGATGTAGAAATCACCGCCCGCGCTGCTGCCAAAGGGGCGTTCCTTGGCGCTGGCAGCCTTGGTGAAAAGGGTCTCAGACAGCCACTGGGAAGGCAGGTAATTCGAGCCGCGCATGAAGTACGGTTGCCCATTGATAAACCAGCGAAACCCGGGCTCCACCCGCACGGTGCGAAAGCCAAATAAACTGGTGCAGGCAACGATCTCTCTGCCGGCGCTAAAAGAAGCTGTGATTTTATAAAGGTATGGAAAGCCCCGGTCCCAGGGTTGCCAGGGGTGAACACCATTTATAGGCATCTGGACCACTCGAACACTTTCGCCTTCCGGAAGTTCCATCGTGAACTTGGCAGTTTGGGACTTCCCGCGGAAATTATCAGGGATGCAGCGAACCTCGAGCCGAGCGCTCACTTTCAGGGAGCGGTTGCGCACCTTCAATTCGGCGCGAAGGGTGGGGGATTGCGTATCCATGTCAGCACGCAGCAGCATGTGGTCAATTGTCACGGCACTATGCTTTTCAATGTG
>JBGOZL010000008.1:0-13631 GCA_041480185.1 Anaerolineae bacterium | reverse complement strand
GAAGATATTTTCCGCGGCAAATCTGAATTGGTACGAGCCCTTCCAGCAAACGGGGTGGCCATCCTCAACAAGGACGATCCCTGGGTTCGAAAAATGGCAGACTTATCCATAGCCAGGGTATTCTATTACGGCCTCGATCCAACCTCCGACCTGTGGGCGGATGAACTGGAAGGCCTTGGGCTGGAGGGCATCCGTTTCCGGTTGCATTATCAGCGAGAGATCATGCACGTTCACGTCCCAATGATCGGTCAACATTCGGTCCACACAGCTTTGCGTGCAGCTGCGGTCGGACTTGCAGATGGGTTGAACTGGCAGGAAATACTGGACGGCCTTCGACAAGGGCGGAGCCAATTGCGCCTGACAGCTGTCCGAACGGAAAGCGGGGCTTTGCTTCTCGATGATTCATACAATGCGTCACCAGAATCCGTGCTGGCAGCTCTCAACCTGCTGGCCGAATTGGAAGGCCGCAAAGTAGCGGTCCTGGGTGGCATGCTAGAACTCGGGCAATATGAAAAACAAGGACACGAGATAGTGGGTGTGCGGGCTGCTGAAGTGGCAGACATGCTGATTACAGTGGGAAGGCTCGGTCACATGATCGCCTCAGCAGCCCAACGGGCAGGTTTGGGGTCGCAAAAGATTGCAGAATTCGAGAACCAAGATGAGGCCATCAAACACCTGCGTAAACACCTCACCAAGGGAGATGTGGCCCTGGTAAAAGGCTCGCACGGAATACGCATGGACCGCATCGTAGCTGCCCTGGAGGCCCCCGAATGAACAACGCCGCGTTGGCCTTAGGCCTGGCTGGGCTAGCCTTCATGATGACCGTCATTTGGGGCGGACCATTGCTGCGCATTCTGCGACATTTCAAGGTCGGGAAAATTATCCGCGTCGATGAGCCGGGAGCGCATTTGGTAAAGATGGGGACTCCGACGATGGGTGGCGTAATGATCATCCTGCCAGTGGCGCTCATCACGGTATTGCTCAATGCAGTCAGCCTGATCGGCATGAAAGTGCTCGGTGCTTCAGTGCTCGTCCCACTGGCAGCCATGGTAGGGTACGCACTATTGGGGACACTGGACGATTGGGAAGGCATCCGGGGTAAACGGAAGGGCGAAGGAATGCGCATCCGGACCAAACTTATTGCCCAAATAGTGCTTGCGCTGGGGCTTGCTGCTGTCTTGAGGTACTTCCTGGATGTGCCCGATCTTTATATCCCTGGAATCAATGTCGAGATCGAACTGGGATGGCTATATATTCCAATAGCCGGTTTTGTCATTGTCGCCATGTCCAATGCGGTCAACTTTACCGATGGGCTGGATGGGTTGGCTGGGTTGATTTCAGCTACCATTTTTGCAGCATACGGTGGTGTAGCGCTGATGCAAGGACAGGTTTTCATTGCCCGTTTCTGTTTCACCATGGTCGGAGCATTATTCGGGTTCCTGTGGTTTAACGTCCACCCCGCGCAATTGATCATGGGAGATACCGGCTCGCTATCTCTAGGCGCTACCATCGCTGTAATCGCACTAATGACCGGTCAATGGGCCATTTTACCGGTCATTGCCGTCATACCAGTCAGCGAGGCACTGAGCGATGTAATCCAGATCGCTTATTTCAGGATGACGCATGGTCGGCGATTTTTTAAAATGGCACCACTCCACTTGCATTTTGAATTGCTCGGATGGTCTGAGATGCAGGTAGTTCAGCGATTCTGGCTGATCGGATTACTGGCTGCCATGCTGGGAATTGGATTGGTAATGGTGTAGAGCTGTGAAAACAGATTGGAATGGTAAACGCGTAGTCATTCTCGGAGCCGCCCGCCAGGGGCAGGCAGCTGCGCGCTGGTTGGCGCATCACGGTGCCCATGTAACCATTAACGACCTGCGCCCAGCTGAGGCGATGACAGACGCACAGTCTGCGTTGTCCGATACACCTATAATCTGGGTGCTAGGCGATCATCCTATTGACATACTCAACACGACAGATATTGTCTGCCTGTCTGGGGGTGTTCCACTGACCAACCCCATTGTGGTCGAGGCTAACAGGCGCGGTATCCAATTAACAAACGATACACAAATCTTCATGGAAAACGTCCCATGTAAAACAGTAGGGATCACCGGTTCCGCGGGGAAGACTACGACGACCGCCCTGGTTGGGCAAATGGCAAAAAATGCTTTTAAGAAAAGGGCTTACGTAGGCGGTAATATTGGCGACCCCCTTCTCAATTATGTAGACGAGATGAACCCGGAGGATGTGGCCATACAAGAAATATCCAGTTTCCAATTGGAACAGATGACCATCTCTCCGAATGTGGCGGCTGTCTTAAATATCACACCAAATCATCTCGATCGCCATTCTACAATGGAAGCCTACATGGCAACCAAACAGCGAATCCTGAGTTTCCAGGGACCTGTCGATAGTGCAATCTTGTGCCGCGATAATCCCGGGTCCTGGAACATGCGTAATAAGGTGCAAGGACGGCTCATTTCTTTTGGGATTGGGAACGTCCCTAGCGGCCAGGACGGCACTTTAATCTCAGATGGCGTTCTCTTATTACGGAAAAACGGAGCGAATATCCCCCTGCTCCACCGAGACCAAATCAAACTGCGCGGAGATCACAACGTGCTGAATGTGCTGGCAGCCTTTGCCATCGGTTACACAATTAGTCTATCGCTGGATGCCATGCTTAATGCCGCTAAAGATTTCCACGGTATGGCTCACCGGTTGGAATTTGTCCGGGAATGGAACGGTGCCAAATGGTACAACGACTCCATCGCCACCGCCCCGGAACGGACGATGGCTGCCATCCGTTCGTTTTCCGAACCAATCATTCTACTCCTTGGTGGAAGGGACAAGAACCTGCCCTGGGATGAACTTGCCGGCTTGGTACATGAGAGGGTTGAGCGGGTGGTACTTTTCGGTGAAGCTGCGGATAAAATCTCTGCGGCACTGGAGCAGGCACATGGTCCGCTTCAGAAAACAGTTGAACGATGCAAGAATCTAGACGAGGCCGTTCAAGCCGCGGCCCGTATGAGCAAACCAGGGGAAATTATCCTGCTTTCCCCGGGCGGCACCAGCTTTGACCAATTCCGTGATTTTGAAGAACGTGGAGAGGCGTTTAGAAAATGGGTATCGGAACTTTCGTAAAACATTCAAGACAGCCTGCGGTTGCGACATTAAAACGTACCCGCAATTATGGTGGTGACTTGATCCTGGTAGCAGTCATTATCGCCCTGGGCATTTTTGGCTTGCTGATGCTTTATTCTGCCGGTACCGATTTTTCACTGCAAACTTATGGTTCGGCGACCTATATCTTCAACAAGCAATTGTTATGGATGGCCATCGGAACAATGACTGCATTCATCCTATCCAGAATTGATTATCATCTCTGGCAGAAAATCGCCGTTCCATTAATGGCGGTGACAGTGGTTCTGCTCATAGCCGTACTTATCAATAATGAGGTCCGCAATAACGCAGTACGAACATTCTTTGGTGGTTCGGTCCAGCCATCTGAATTGGCGAAATTAGCTACCATAATCTATTTATCGATATGGTTATATAGCAAACGAGAGCACATGCATGATATACAACTGGGGTTGATCCCACTAGCTTTCATTCTGGGAGCAATCGGCGGTTTGATTTTCCTCCAGCCTGACTTGAGCGCGGCGGTGACGATATTCGTTCTGGGTTGGTTACTATTCTTCCTGGCCGGGGGAGAAATGCGACAAATCATTCTATTTAGCGTGGTTGCTCTGGCAGCGGGGTGGTTGGTTGTGCAATTCAGTTCCACCGGTAGAGCCCGAATTGGCTCATATATCGCGGGATTAAAAGACCCGCTGCAATCCAGCGATCATGTTTTATGGTCTCTGGAATCCATTTTCAAAGGCAAATTATTCGGCGTTGGAATTGGACAGGCGACGACCAAATTGATCGGTCTTCCATTTTCAGCCACTGACAGCATTTTTGCCGTGATCGTCGAGGAACTGGGACTAGTTGGTGCGCTGGGATTGGTCTGCCTATATGCAGCCCTTGCCTGGCGCGGGATGAGGATCGCCGGTCAGGCACCTGATTCCCTCGGTTCTGTGATGGCTGCCGGATTGACCTTCTGGATCACCTTCGAAGCCGTTATCAACATGGCTGTAATGGTTGGCCTGTTGCCTTTTGCTGGAAACGCCCTACCCTTCGTGAGCGCGGGCGGTTCGAACCTGCTCTCTACATTGGCTGCCATTGGTATTCTGCTTAATATCTCCCGTCAATCCGGACGGGCAACTCCCGTAGGCGAAGAAAGGAAAACGTACAGTGCGTCTGTTGATCTGCGCGGGAGGGACCGGAGGCGGAGTGTATCCCGCACTCGCCGTCCTGCAAACCATGCAAAATAAGGCCGAAGTTCTCTGGGTAGGTGGAGAAGGTGGCATGGAAGCCCAGTTGGTAGCACGGGCGAATGTGTCGTTTAAAACCATCCCAGCTGCTGGAATCCACGGCGTGGGTCTGAAATCACTCCCGGGAAATATTATCCGGTTAGTGCGTGGTTTCTATGCGTCGCGGCGCATCCTGCACGAGTTTAACCCAGATGTATTGTTCTTCACTGGCGGGTATGTAGCTATCCCGGTTGCCATGGCGGGGAAAGGAGTTCCAATCGTTCTTTACGTCCCGGATATCGAACCGGCGTTGGCCCTTAAGACTCTGGCCCGCTTTGCAGATAAAATCGCCGTTACCGCCCCGGAATCGTTCAGATATTTCAAGCACCCAGATCGCCTGGTCCTGACCGGTTACCCGATCCGCCCTGATCTCGCAAAGTGGACGCGGTCTGCTGGCCGCCGAACCCTGGGTTTAAGTGATGATCTTCCTGTTTTGCTGGTTTTCGGAGGAAGCAAAGGCGCACGCTCGATCAACGAAGCTGTCCTCGCAAATCTGCCCAAATTGTTGGAACGAGTCCAGATCATCCACATCTCTGGAGAACTAGATTGGCCGAAGGTGGAAGCTGGAGCGAAAGAAATCCCAAGCGTCCATGCTAATCGTTACCACGTATTCCCCTATCTGCACGACGAAATGGGCGCAGCGCTTGCCGCGGCGACCCTGGTGATCTCCCGTGCCGGTGCTTCCGCCCTCGGTGAATACCCTCTCTTCGGGTTACCCGCCGTGCTAGTGCCATACCCATACGCCTGGCGTTATCAAAAAGTCAACGCAGATACCCTTGTCCGACAAGGGGCAGCAATCATGCTGGAAGATGACAAATTGACCGATCAGATAGTTTTCGTCGTAGGCGATTTACTTGACCAACCTAACAAATTGGCTTCCATGCGGGATGCCATGCATCGCCGATCTCACCCTGAGGCTGCCTCAGAAATCGCCCATCAATTATTCGCGCTTTGCCAGGAGAGGAGTTGACACCATGGTAAGCCTGTCATTCGTCTTCTGGATGTATGTTATCTTATTCAGCATAATCGGTGGGATGCGCGGTTGGGCCAAAGAATTAATGGTCTCTTTCAGCGTTATCCTGGCGATGACATTCATTACCCTACTCTCAAATTATGTTCCTTTCATCCGAGATGTGATGCAAAAAGACAACCAGATTCTTTTCTTCTGGTTACGTGCCATCATTCTGGGCATGCTGGTTTTCTTCGGTTACCAAACACCCAATATCCCGCGTTTTGCTCCCAAGATGAACCGTGAGAAACTGCAAGATATCATCCTGGGAGTCGTTATAGGCGCTTTGAATGGCTACCTGATCGCAGGAACCATCTGGTACTACATGGCAGATGCTGGATACCCTTTCACCAATGTTATCACAGCCCCAACTGGAGATTTTGCCAAGGCGGCAGAGGCGATGCTCCATTACATGCCGCCCAAACTTCTCGGTATCCCCGGGATTTACTTCGCCGTAGTTATAGCTTTCATCTTTGTGATCGTGGTTTTCATCTAATTATGACTCACATCCATCTGATCGGCATCGGCGGTACTGGACTTTCGCCCATCGCTCGCATCCTGCTCGAAATGGGGCATACGGTGAGCGGGTCTGACCGCGCCGAATCGTCGTTTACGCGTGATCTCCAATCTGCGGGTGTGACCATAAGCATCGGTCACCGCTCAGAAAATGTCCGTGATGCTGACCTTGTGGTGCGCTCGTCCGCCATCCCGGATGACAACCCTGAAGTAACTGCCGCGCGTGCCTTCAGGATCCCGGTTTTGAAGCGTGCTGATTTCCTTGGCACTCTGATGGATGGCAAGACCGGTATCGCCATTGCTGGTACACACGGTAAGACAACCACCACCTCCATGATCGCATGGATGCTCTCGGCATTGGGCCAGGACCCATCTTTCATATCCGGTGGCGTGCTTGCAAACCTGGGTGTTAATGCACGGGCAGGAAAAGGTAAATCCTTTGTAATAGAAGCTGACGAATACGATCGCATGTTCCTGGGCCTTAAGCCAAAAATCGAAGTGATCACCAACATCGAATATGACCATCCTGATTGCTACCCCACCCCGGCTGATTTTCAAGCCGCCTTTGTGGAGTTCATGTATCGTCTCCCGGCTGATGGAACTTTGGTTGCCTACGCTGATGATCCTGGGGCGTGTGAACTGATGGATAAAGCCGAAAAACTTGGTAAAGCGGTCATCCCTTATGGAATCCATCAGACATCCGATACTTGGAAGCCATTGGAAGTTTACGCTAGTGCGCTGGTTCCCAACGAAAAAGGTGGCTTCACGTTTAAAGCATCCGTACATGGAAAAGCGGAAGCAGTAGAACTCCAAGTACCGGGAAAACATAATGTTTGTAATGCTCTGGCAGCGCTGACCGTGACACAATTGCTCGATTTGCCGCTTGCAGATGCTGCCTGGGCACTGGCTCAATTTACTGGAACCGGACGTAGATTCGAAGTACGAGGTGAATCGAATGGTATTATCGTCGTGGATGACTATGCGCATCATCCGTCTGAAATCAAAGCTACTTTGGCTGCCGCACGTACACGCTTTCCATCCCGCCGAATCTGGGTAGTTTGGCAACCCCACACCTACTCGCGCACACGGGCATTGTTCAACGATTTCACTGCAGCCTTCACTGACGCTGATGAGGTTATTGTCACCGAAATCTACGGCGCGCGTGAAAAAAAGCAAAACTTTTCGTCCAAACAAGTTGTGGATTCCATGCCGCGACAAGCACACTTTATCTCTGAATTGTCGGAAGTGAGCAATTATCTCATTACATATTTACGCCCTGGCGATGCCTTGCTTGTGCTCTCCGCTGGAAATGCAGACCTAATAAGTACCGAGGTGCTGAGCCGTTTGAAGGAAATTCATCATGGCTGACAATAGGCGCGACTCCCGAAGCGTCTTTTATATTGGATAAAGGCTTTATGCAACCATCCACACTGTCTGACCTACGTTCCACCTTTGGTGACCACATGCAGGAGAATGTCCCTCTCTCCAGCTATACTGCGGCGCGCATCGGTGGACCGGCTGATGTCATGGTCTTCGCCCACTCTGCGGACGAGCTGGAAACTACGGCGGATAAGTTGTGGAAGCTGGATATACCTTTCATCTTGCTGGGCGGGGGTTCAAACGTGCTGGTCAGCGATAAGGGCGTGCGCGGCGTGGTGATCCTCAACCGGGCGCGGCAAGTGAAATTCGACTCCCAGGTTGAACCACCCACCGTCCATGCCGAATCGGGTGTAACTCCCAACGATATTGCCCAAAGGGCATCGCGCCTAGGATTGACTGGATTTGAATGGGCTGCGAGTCTGCCCGGGTCCTTGGGTGGAGCACTATTTGGTAACGCGGGAGCTTTCGACGGCGACATTGCCGGTAACCTGATCTCGTTGGAACTAATCCACCGTCAAAATGGGCGACAGGTCTGGCCAGTGGAGAAAATGGGATACGGCTACCGCACCAGCGTACTAAAACGCGATCATCCCCCCGTAGTAATTCTTTCCGCGAAACTGGCCCTAAGTCACGGGGACCAGCAAACCATCCAAGCCAAAATGGAACAATTCTCCGAACAACGGCACAAAACCCAGCCGCAAGGAGCCAGCATGGGGTCGATGTTTAAGAACCCCGCTGGTGATAAAGCAGGCCGGCTAATTGAAGCTGCTGGTCTCAAGGGCACACGCATGGGTTCTGCTGAAATCAGCATCCATCATGCGAATTATTTTATCAATCACGGACAGACCCGCGCCGAAGATATGAACGCACTTATAGATTTAGCGAAAAATACCGTCGCAGAGAAATTTGGAATAATGCTTGAACTTGAAGTGGAATTAATTGGTGAGTGGTAAGAATGGATAACAAACTTCGGGTAGCAGTTCTCTTTGGCGGTCGATCCGGCGAACATGAGGTTTCCTTGATGTCAGCCAGATCGGTGCTATCTGCGCTCGATCCAAATAAGTATGAAATAACACAAATCGGTATTACCAAAGAAGGCGTCTGGCTAACAGGTGAAAATATATTGGAGACATTGAGCAAAGGTCAGGTGGATGATAAGAACCTCAACCAAGTTGTCATCATACCTGACCAATACCACAATCGTGTCTGGGAAATCCAAAATAAAAACCCCATTTGGAATCTCTTGCCGATGGCGAATGTGGACGTCGTCTTCCCAGTTCTGCACGGCACATTTGGCGAAGATGGCACACTCCAAGGGCTGCTCGAACTGGCCGACCTTGCTTATGTGGGCGCGGGTGTGACCGGATCTGCTGTAGGTATGGACAAAGGCATCTTTAAGGATGTAATGCGCGCCAATAACATTCCTACGGCAGCATCTGTTATCGTCCTGCGGAGCCAGATTGAAAAGAACATTCAGAGCGTCATCCAGCAGGCAGAAGCGGTAGCACCCTATCCATTGTTCGTCAAACCTGCCAACCTAGGGTCATCGGTGGGCATCACCAAGTGCTATAGCAAATCAGACCTGGGGGAGGGTTTGATGGAAGCCGCCTCCTATGACAGGCGTGTACTTGTGGAACGCGGTGTGAATGCTCGCGAGATCGAAGTATCGGTGTTGGGGAACGATATTCCCATGTCTTCCGTTCCAGGCGAAGTTCTTCCCAGCCGCGAGTTCTACTCTTATGAATCAAAGTACCTTGATGGTACATCCGGTCTGGTAATTCCAGCTCAACTCCCATCCAAGATCATTGAAAATATCCGCCAAATGGCTGTAACCGCCTACAAGGCTATCGATTGTGCTGGAATGGCCCGCGTTGATTTCTTCGTAGAAAAGGACACCGACGAGATATACCTGAATGAACTTAATACCATCCCTGGTTTTACCAGCATCAGCATGTACCCCAAGCTATGGGAAGCCAGCGGAATCTCTTATCCCCAACTAGTGGACCGTTTGATCGATCTGGCCATCGAGCGTAAAACTGACCGCGACCAAACTAAACGCAGTTTTCGGAGAATACCATGACCACTCTGCAGAAAACCCGCCGTGCTGATTTCATTCGCCAACGCCGCAATCCTAAGACCCCCTTGGTACATGTCCCTCAACGGACAGTGAAATCTCCAAGAAAAACCTATCACCAAGACTCAGTGTATTTACCCGTCGAACCGCACCTGGTGTCACGCCGGGCCACCCCCCGCGCCACAAAAACCATGACCCGCAAGGGCTATGCTATTGCCTTTTCGCTGGGTCGCACCAAGGTCCATGCTCCAACTCTCAATATTCCACGGCTGGGTCCGCGCTGGATCTCCGCGGGAATGACCCTGCTTCTAGGATTCATGCTCCTGACTATGTGGACGGCATCTCCTTTCGAGGTTAAGGGGGCTGAGGTGGTAGGAAATCAGCGAATTGGCGTAGCCGAAATCAATGCCATGCTTGGAATGGTTGGCAAACCCATTTTCAAAGCAGTCCCAGCGCAGATCGAGGCAAACCTGCACACTGCGTACTCTGACTTGGCCTCCATTAATGTGAGGGTGGGTTTTCCCAATCACATTACCGTGGACGTCACTGAGCGGATGCCTGTGCTAGCCTGGTATCAAAATGGAGTCGTCACATGGATTGATGCCAACGGAGTTGCATTCACGCCGCGCGGCGAGGTTTCGGGGTTGATCCAGGTGGCAGCGACCGGCGCTCCCGCTAATGTCCAGCTGAATAAGACACTTCCGATATATGCTCAGAAGTTTATCACCCCAGAAATGGTTCAGGCCATGGCCGTGCTAGCTCACGATGTACCAGCTGGTTTGCCGATGACATTCGATCCCGTTTATGGAATGGGCTGGCAGGACCCGCGCGGTTGGAGTGTTTATTTCGGCCAGGATGCCAAAGAAATTTCAATGAAAAAGAATGTGTACCAGGCAATTGTAGATACTCTCATCCTTCAGGGCATTCAGCCCACGCTGATCAGCGTGGAATATTTGAATGCACCATTCTATAAATAGCCCAAGGACCCTATGGACGAAATTGTCGTTGGGATTGACGTCGGCACGACCAAAATCTGCACCCTTGTGGGACGGATCGAGAATGAAGCCATCCGCATCTTGGGAGTGGGCATTCAACCCTCGGCTGGCATCAAAAAGGGTGTCATCGTGGACCTTGCAGCTGCTGCACAAGCCATCACGAAATCGGTGGGGGTGGCTGAACAGACCTCGGGCGTGGAGATTACCGGGGCGATGGTCAGCCTGGCTGGCGCTCATGTCTCCTCTATTAACTCCCGGGGAGTGGCTGGAGTCTCCGACGAATTGATCGACGAGATAGATGTGGCGCGTGCCCTGGAAGCAGCCCGAGCAGTTGCCATCCCCCACAACCGAGAGATCATCCACATCATCCAGCGCGGGTTCACCGTGGATGGACAGGATGGAATATCCCAGCCGATTGGCATGCGCGGCTTCCGGCTTGAAGTGGAAGCCCACATCATCACAGCCAGCCAGGCGACTGTCGAGAACCTACGTCAATGCGTAAACGCTGCCGGAGTAGAAGTTCTGCAATTTGTTCTAAACCCGCTGGCTTCCGGTGACGTAGTTTTAACTGACACAGAGCGCCAGATGGGCGTGGCTGTGTGCGACATCGGCGGAGGTACAACCGACCTGGCTTTGTACGTGGACGGACACGTCTGGCACACGATGGTACTGGCGGTTGGAGGCAACCACATCACCAACGACATAGCAACCGGGCTACGCTTGCCGCTGACACAGGCCGAGGAAATCAAGAAAAAATACGGCTTCGCCATGAAATCCGGCGTAGGGGTAGAAGACACATTCATGGTTCATACTTTCGGAGAAGACCAACCGGTGAAAATCAGCCGACAGGATATGGCCCACATCATTGAGGCCAGAGTTGAAGAGATATTTACCTTGACATTGCAGGAAATCAAGCGTTCTGGATACGATGGTCTTTTGCCGGCAGGTATAGTCTTAACAGGAGGCACGAGTGCGCTGCCTGGAATTCGCCAACTGGCCTCACAGGTTTTCGGACTCCCCGTAAGAACTGCCCAACCCGAAAACCTGATCGGTCTAGTAGACCAGTTAAAGAGTCCTGCATACTCCACCAGTGTCGGCCTGCTACACTGGGCCGCGGCACTGACAGAAGATGACCTTTCCCCCGCCCATGGACACAGACCACGCGGTGGGAAGCGAGATAGTAGCCAATTGAACTTGGAACCGGTCAAGGACTGGCTCAAACGGCTGCTTCCGTAATAAACACCGAAATTACATATACACTCGATCCTTGACCACAGAATCGTCACCTATTTTATCTTTCAGGAGGCAGTAACATGGACGCAAAAAGGAATTCAGTAGAAACATTCGCCCGAATAAAGGTTGTTGGTGTGGGCGGCGGCGGCAGTAACGCCGTAAACCGGATGATCGAGGAAGGCATCCAGGGAGTGGAGTTCGTAGCCATAAACACCGACGCCCAAGCGCTGATGCTGGCGAAAGCTCCTACACGAGTACGCATCGGCAACAAGCTGACGCGGGGCCTCGGCGCGGGTGGCAACCCTGAAATCGGGCGAAAGTCCGCCGAGGAATCTGCCGAGGACCTGTACAATGCGATGAAAGGTGCAGATATGGTGTTCATCACCGCCGGCCTGGGTGGTGGGACGGGAACGGGTGCAGCCCCGATCGTCGCCCAAATCTGCAGAGAGGTGGGAGCATTGACCATTGGCGTGGTCACCCGCCCATTTACCTTCGAGGGCAACCGTAGAATGCAAGCCTGCGAAGATGGCATGTCTAAACTAAAGGAACATACCGACACGCTCATCGTCATCCCGAATGACCGGCTGCTTCAAATCATGGACAAGCGTGCAAGCTTGAATGACTCCTTCAAAATGGCAGACGATGTTCTGCGCCAGGGCATCCAGGGTATTTCCGAACTGATCACCGTGCCCGGTTTGATAAACCTGGATTTCGCGGATGTACGCGCGATCATGTCCGAAGGCGGTGCAGCGTTGATGGCAGTGGGCAAAGCTTCAGGCGAAGACCGCGCCCGCGTTGCTGCCGAGCAGGCCATCTCCAGCCAATTGCTTGACATTACGATCGATGGCGCAAAGGGTGTTCTCTTCAACGTTACTGGTGGTCCCAGCTTGACCTTGTTCGAGGTCAACCAGGCTGCTGCCCTAATCCGTGAGACATCCCACCCGGATGTAAATATGATCTTTGGTGCAGTAATCGACCCGGATTTGACAGACGAAATCCGCGTCACAGTTATTGCCACCGGCTTCGAACGTTCCGGCATGCCGCGCCGCATCGCCCATCCAACTGCCCGCAGCATGGATGGTAAACCTGCCACCCGCACGCTCGAATCTGTCAGCGTGGATGCCCAGACCGGTCAGTCGAGTGCAGAATTCCGTCCACAGACATTTAACACCGAGGATCTCGATATACCAACTTTCCTTCGTAACCGCAAGTAGCACTCCCCCTCCTCCAATGGAAGATTAACAGGGGCGACCCTTGAGTCGCCCCTATTAAGTTTAATTATTAAAATTCGATAGCAAAAAATATAAGGGCTACGAACTGTTCGCATCACTCAGGCAGAATCCGGATTGCAGCTGTGTCGAGAATCAGCTCAAGTTGGGCACCATACCCGATTGCAGGGATCCTTTCGGTAATTACTTCGATAATGGAAGGGTCCTGGAAATGGCGGATCTTTGTCTCAGGGTGGGGATAGTAAATATAGCCTTCAAACCCCCTGCCTTGAAATAACACCCTGCAGGGGGGAAAATGAAAAATCCTCGGGTGGGTGCAAGTCAGTCCAGGCTATTTGGCGAAACGTGTAGGCCGGTTTGACCAACTCAAACCTTAACGGAGCGATTGAGACATTTATCGTCCCGTTGAAGAAAAGGTCTAGATCCAGCCCTCCAGCTTTAAAGAAGGGCTTTTGCTGTTCCAGGGTGCCAAAGGGATAAACTTTCGACGGTCCCGATGCAACGCGGTGCCCCTCTACAACCACTCCGGATGCTTGGATGACATCCTTCTGCATAGAAATTCTTTCTGATATGACGACGATGGTCCCATGCGGCACATGTACTTTGTGCAAGTTAATGTAAGATTTTATTAGATTCAGATATAAAAAGGTCATCCCTGTTGCGAAAATGCAATAATCGTACGAGATTACGGGTTCATTTCTTGGACTTATATCGGGAGAATTTAATCCAATTTTCGTTATAATTTCCTCTAGTAAAAACGACCAGCGATTTTGTGTTGAG
>JBGOZL010000007.1:0-14078 GCA_041480185.1 Anaerolineae bacterium | reverse complement strand
GGAAGACCTCGAGTAGGCGGAGCGGAAGGTTTGC
Organism: Anaerolineae bacterium; assembly: GCA_041480185.1. Classification (GTDB taxonomy): domain Bacteria; phylum Chloroflexota; class Anaerolineae; order Anaerolineales; family Villigracilaceae; genus UBA877. Next base: position 14,044 of record JBGOZL010000007.1, on the reverse strand, counting down.
TGGCTGTTCGCGCCGTGCACTCCCTACGGTTGAATCTATTTTTTGGAACAGGCCGAGGTGAAAATCGAGGGAGCGAATGCGGTCGTCCTGGGACGTTCGAATATCGTTGGCATGCCGGCCGCGCTTCTACTGATCAGAGGGAACGCCACTGTCACGGTCTGCCACTCGCGGACCAGGGACCTGCCCGCCGTTATCAGGCAGGCGGACATCCTAATCGCCGCCATCGGCAAAATGCAGATGGTGCGCGGCGACTGGATCAAGCCCGGCGCGGCGATTATTGACGTGGGCATCAATTCGATCCCGGTACTCAACCCAGATGGCACACCCGCCATCAGTGAAAAGACCGGCAAGCCAAGGCAGAAACTGGTCGGCGATGTGAACTTCGAGGAAGCAAAGGAAGTAGCCGGGTTCATCACCCCCGTCCCTGGGGGGGTTGGCCCAATGACTATCGCCATGCTTATGAAGAACACCTTGCGCGCCGCTGAAATCCATAACCCGTAAAAGAAAAATCGAAAACAATCAGCCCCGCCCGGAATATACTCCAAGGCGAGGCTGGTTTTTATTTTAATCCGCTTCCCCTGCCGAATTACTCGTACTTAAACCTCCAGATACCTATTGTAAAGAAAACCACCGCGAAGCCAAAGAGAATACCCGCAATGGGGAAAATACCCACCACGCCCTGCCCGCGCACGAGAATGTCGAGCATACCCCGCATGGCCCAGGTGGTTGGCAGGACTACAACAATATTGCGCACCGCCTGGGGGAATAGCTCGATCGGATACCAACAGCCACCGAGCAGTGCCATGACCATGCCGAGCATGACGCTCAGACCGGAAGCCTGCGATTCGGTCTTAACGAAGGTGCCAAGCATGGTTCCCAGGGCGGCTGCAGCCAGCGCTGAAGCAGTCATCATGACACCCAAAGCAGCCGGATTATCGGCCCAGTTGACCTTCATCACGAGCGCGCCAAAGATCATCAGCAGGGTCATCTGCACCAACGCCCATAATACATTGCCAAGAATGGTTCCCAGGAGGTAGGTGCCCTTGCCGGTGGGCGTGGTCAGGATGCGGCGGAGGGTGCCGCGCTGGCGTTCAAAGGCAAATACGCTCGAGAGACCGATCAGCGGGATGAAGACCCAGGTAATCATCTGTCCGGCGGAGGAGTTGCTACGCGGGTCGTATTGGATCGGGTCCTTTGTACCTCCGAGAACAACGCTAACCCGATTGGGGGCGGCGGTCATTAGGGTTTGAGCGCTTCCCAACGCGACATCAAAATATGCCTGGCGATCCGCGTCCGAGGCGAAGGGGCGGATCTTTTCAGCCTGGCTGACAGAGTCCCTGGCAATGCTGACAGCGCTGCCCAGCCGGTAGAGGACAGCCTGCACGGCGCGCTGGGCGGCCTGGGCATTCAAGTTGTCTGGCAACTGGCGCAGGTCGAGCAAAATCTTCCCGGTGCGGAGGGTCTGGCTGTCGCAATCCGCTGGGATGACCAGCAGCGCGGAGGCATTGCGGGCATTGAACTCGCTCTCAGCTTTGTCCAACGCCAACAGGTCGGGGCGCACGGTCTCGGATTTTTCCAGTTCGGAAATGATCTGAGCTGAAAGCGATGACCCAGCCTGATCCACAACCAGCAGGCGAATGCGGTTATCACCGCCCTGGTTACCCGTCCCGCCAGCCAAGATAAAAGTGAAGACGACCGGCAGGATGAAAAAGAAAAGCATTTCGGACCTGCTTGAAAAGCGCAGGATGGTGTCCTTCCAGATGATGGCAAAGATTTTCTTCATAGGACTCTCACTTCTGAGCGAATGAACGGCGGCTAAAAACAAATATGGAGACAGCAAATAGAACCAAACCCATGACCGCGAGACCCAGTAAGGGCTTACCCAAGTCGGCCAACGAACCGCCCAAGCCCAGGATTGTAAACCCGTCCAAACCCCAGGCATTGGGAGTAATCTTGCTGAATACCTGGAACCAGCCCGGCATGATGCTGACCTGGATGAAAGAACCACCCAGGATGCCAAAGATAAGCATAATGGCAGTCCCGATGCTGCTAACCTGGCCGGGCGTGCGCGCCAGGGAAGTGACCAGCATCCCCCAGCCAGTGGCAGCAAAGACCGCCGTCAGGACGAGCACCAGAATCCCAACCGAGTCGCCCCACTGGATACCGAACAGGGCCGAACAAGCCTCGATCAGGATGAACATCTGGATCACCCCGGTGACATAGACGCCCAAGATCTTGCCGATCAACACCTGAGCGCCGTTGGTGGGTGAGACGAGCAGGCGCGGTAGGGTGCCGAGGGCCTGTTCCGTAAGTATGGAACGACCGCCATTGCTGACCGTATACATCAGAAACATAAGCGCCATGCCAGGGGCCATGTATGCCATCGGATTAAAAGCTTTTTGCGGCTGGCCCGATTGCGCTGCCTGGAGAGCGATGGCTGGAGCCTGGTCGACCGCATTAGCCTGACGCTGGCCCATTTCCAAGGCAATGGCATTAACCTGGTCTGGAGTGATTAGGCCAGCTGCCAGCATTTGCGTGACGATCACCTGTCCGCCGACACGCCCAGTCTCGACCCGGCTGATGAATTCCTCGACGATGGACTGGATCACCCCGGCACTAACCGGTGAGAGAGGGTTCTTGTAAACTTCGATTTGAAGAGCCTCCCCTGAAGGGGCCTGATTATTTGCAGGAATTATGTTATCTGTAAAACCGGCCGGGATGATAATGGCTGCCACTGCATCGCCCGCGTCGATCTGCGCACGGGCAGTCTCCGGGTCTGCAACGAGCGCCGGGGCAACCAGGTCCGCCAAGTCAGCAGATTGAAAAAGGTCCACGAGTGCCCGACCCAGCTGGCCGCCATCCTGGTTGACGAGAATGATCTTCATCTGACTGATACCACTGGAACTGCTGCCAAATGCCCCGGTTACAGCACCCAAGCCGAGGGTCAACAGGAAGGGCGCCAGCAGCATGAAGGTCAGCGCGGCTTTATCACGGATGACGAGGATAAGGTCTTTAAGACCAATGAGTAGTATTTTACGCATAGGAGCCTCCAGATAAGAGAACTGAGAGTGGAGAAGAGAGAACAGTGACTTCAATCTTCTCCCTGACCTCTAATCTCTCAGCGCTCTTCCAGTCAGGTGCAGGAAGACTGCTTCCAGGTTGGGTTCGCGCATATCCACCGAGTGGATCTTGATGCCCAGTTCGTTGGCTTTAGTCACCGCCGGAGCCAGCGCTTCTTCCGCTTCCGGCACAATAATGGTGACGGTGTGGTCGGTCACATCGGCTTTCATCACCCCATCCAGCGTCCGGATGCCGGCAGCCAGGCGTTGGGGGTCATCGTTCTCGCCGACGTGTAGGATAAGGGTTTCCATCTCGCCGACCTGTTTGGTCAACTCGGCCTGGGTGCCCAGGGCGATCAGTTCGCCGTGGTCAATAATGCCGACCCGGTCCGAGAGTTCCGCTGCTTCCTCCATATAGTGGGTGGTGTACAGCACGGTCATGCCCTGTTTGTTCAGGTCCTTGACCGAATCGAGGATGGCGCGGCGAGATTGTGGGTCAATTCCCACGGTTGGCTCGTCCATAAAAAGCAATTGGGGTCTGTGGAGCAGGCCCACGCCGATATTGACGCGCCGCTTCATGCCCCCGGAATAGGTTTTAACACGTTGTTTAGCCTTCTCGGTCAAACCGATCTGTTCCAGCACCTCGTCAATGCGGGTTGTGAGGGTCTTGCCAGAGAGGCCGTACATCTTACCCCAGAACGACAGGTTCTCGCGGGCGGTCAGGTCTTCATAAAGTGCGAGGTCCTGGGGAACAACACCGATCAAATTGCGGACAGCCATCGGTTCTTTGGTGATCGAATGCCCGCCAATGGTGGCCTCACCGCCGGTGGGGATATATAGCGTGGAGAGCATGGAGATGGTGGTGGTTTTGCCGGCTCCATTGGGACCAAGCAAGCTGAAGATTTCTCCTTCCTGGATATCGAACGAAACCTTGTTCACGGCGGTAAAATCACCGTATTTCTTAACCAGTGCTTTTGCTTCGAGTATGGCTTTCATGGATCCTCCTTAAAAGTTACTGCTTTTTGCAGAAAGGCGGGAGAAAGGACCTCCAACCAAGGATACATACGTGGGTCGAACCGGTTGGATTGCTCTCCTCTATGGAACAGGCCTGTCATTCGTCTTTCTTTGAACGGCCTTTGAAAGCCAGCAGGAACAGGCCGGCCGTGAGCAGGATGACGGCATAAACGAGGTTTAGATCCTCCCAACGGACGGCCCCTTTCGCGGCCAGCGTGACGGTGCCGACCACAGCCATGATGCCCCCGGGGATGAGCGCCCACCATTGGGTGCAGGTGAATAGGGCGGTCAACACCGTGATGATGAACCAGCCCAATGCAAAGCAGACCAGGAAGACCCCGCTCGAATCCGCATGGGGAAAGAACCAATGTCCTTCCATGGCCAGGATGCCCAGGCCGATCCCGGTCAGAACGCCGCCCGGGATGATCCAGCCGGTGCGCCGCGAAACCGAACCCCAGGTCAGCATGCCCAAGCCGAGTAAGAGCACGACGTAATTCCCGATGTCCAGCCATTGCTGCAGCAGGGTCGCTGCGCCGAAGATGATCAGGATAATTCCTGCGGCGATTTGATGGTTGCGGAAGTTGTCAATTTTCTTTTCAAGGTTTGTATCCATGGAAGCCTCCGGTAAGTTTATTAGACGCAAGGATACCCCGCTGGACCATAGCCGGAAAGTGTCGGAGGATAGAATTCAGCGCCCGGCTGGATGGATTTATGCCCATGACTTTTGGAGGATAGAACAGGGCTTTATTACCCCCCTTTGGATAGAGGCTGATTAATCAGTCGAAATTAGTCTAAAACAATAATGCTTACGGTGGCGTCCTTGCCGCCGAGGAAAGTGGCTGGGCAACAGTTTTCTATTAAATGTCTTCGATGAATTGCTTAGCGATCAGGATCGGATTCTTTTAACAAAAAAGCTGCCAAAGACGGAAATTCCATCCTTGACGGCCTCTTTTAGCTGGAATGGATATCTTCCATCAAGCGATCAATCCGAGTTCCTGGCCCTTCAAGACCGCCTGCGTCCGGTCCCGCACCCCCATTTTTTCCATTAAACTGGAAACGTGGTTCTTGACCGTGCCTTCTGTGATGACCAGTTGCCCGGCGATCTCCCGGTTAGAGAGTCCGTGCGCTAGCGCCTGCAAAACTTCCAGTTCGCGCTCAGTTAACGGTACCGGTAAAGCTTCGTTAGAACTCCCGGCCTTGCCAACCACCTGCCCGGCGTTCGCGGATGCCAAGCGCGAGAATTCGGCCAGCACTTTTCTGGTGAGCCGGGATTGGATCAGGGCCTCGCCGGCTGCCACCTTGCGGACCGCTTCGGCCATCTCTTCGCTGCTGATATCCTTGAGCAGGTAGCCGCGCGCCCCGGCTTTCAATCCTTCGAAAACCGTTTCATCGTCCTCGAAAGTTGTTAGGATAATTACCTTGACTTCGGGGAAACGCGTCCCGAGTTCACGCGTGGCGGCCACGCCGTCCATCCCGGGCATACGCACGTCCATCAGCACCACATCCGGGTGCAGAATCTCAACCTGTTGGATTGCCTCACTCCCATTGGCAGCCTGGCCCACCACCTGGATATCCGGCTCGATCTCCAGCAAAAGCCGGATGCCCTGGCGGATGAGAGTCTGATCGTCAACCAGCAGAACCCGGACCATGGGCGCTCTCCTGTATCGGGATGTTCACTTCGACCTCGAACCCGCAGGGGCTATGGGGACCGCTCTGGATCGACCCGCCCAGTTGTTCCACGCGTTCCCGCAGACCGACCAACCCATAACCCGGCGGCCGGTCCGGAATGGACTCAGCAATCTTTCCATCATCCGTCACGACCAGTCGAACATTGCCGGGCAAATATTCAAGCTCCACCGTGATCGTTTCGACATTTTTCGCATGCTTGGTTGCATTGGTCAGGCTTTCCTGCACAGTCCGGTAAAGGGTCTGCCTGGTAAAAGAAGGAAGCTCAACAGTGGAGCCCGCTTGCGTAAAAGTGGCCCGTAGACCCGTGCGCTGGTCGAAATCGTTCACCAGGTCGGAGATCACATCCGGCAGGGGCTGGGTTTCTGCCGGCGATTGACGCATCACCCTGACGCTGTGCCGCACTTCATCCAGCGCTGCCTGTGCTTCGATGCGACTCTGCTTGATCGCTTCGGCGGCCGCCTGTGGATTGCGGCTCACCAGCTTGTCGGCCGCCTGCAGCTGGATGCTCAAAACAGTCAGATGGTGGCCGAGCCCGTCGTGGATGTCACGCGCCAGCCTTACCCGTTCCTCGGCGATGGCCAGTTCTTTCTCGTTCTGGCGGGCAGCTTCCAGGCGGGCGTTGGCGGCCTGCAGCTCCCGCAGCAAGCCTTCCGCCCGTATGGTCTGCCGGGAATACCGGTCAAGCAGGATGGAGAGGAAGGATACGAACAGGATCCCGATTCCCAAGGAAGACGCGAACGAGACCATGGAGGCGTTGTCAGCGCCCATCAGGCGGAAAACCACCAACCAACCGGCCATATTGATGAGACAGAAGATCAACCCCTTTGGCCAGATGCCAAGCAGGATGGTGGCCTGCGAACAGAGCATGAATAACAGGATTATGGCATTGTACAGCTCGCCCATCCACATGGCTGCCAGCAGCAGCGCTGAGCAAACGATCAGGAAGCCCCACTGGTTGAGCGGTTTATGCCATTCGACCGGATTGGTCCGCACCCAGTTCTGCCAGAGTATATTGAACACCAGCACCAGAGCCAGGGCCAGCACCGTGCCGTAGAACCGCCATGAGGGCATTTCAGGATGGCCAGTGGTAAAAATGATCAGGACGACGAACAGGATGATGTAAATGATCCATTGAAGCAGGAACTCGTTTTCCGTGTGCTTCTTGAACCAATCCGAGAGTCTGAAGTAAATAGAGGAGTTTGTTTTCATCGGCTTGATCTATTCCCTGCAACATTACAGACCGACACGTGACTTCCTGCCAGGCGCGCCAGTCTACCGGCAATGTTTTCCACCCAGGCGTCCGGGACCCCATCTGCAGCTTTTGATTGCAGGCGCAGGTCCACCGGATCGTTGACGTAATCCACTGCCGTATAACAGCCTTCAACCGTCAATGCAATTTCAGTTGAGAAAAGGTGCAGGCGGCAAATCATTGTTATACGGCGTGCAACCTCGTAGAGACCCCGCAATCCGAACCGGAAACGTTCCTGCGCTGTCACACGGGTATATACGTGCGTATGCTGGTCCCACCAGCAGGGATAGACCGCCCCGTCGCAGACCAAAACGCGGAACCAGGCTGGACGTCCTTCCAACACCCGCGGGATAACATGCGCCTGGAGCAGGTATTTCTCGTAAGGGTATTGCTTGCGAACGAAGGATACCTGTTCCTGGGAGGTGGCCTCCAGTACCACCCCCTCCCCCCCACCCAAAGAAGCAGGTTTGATAGCAAAGCGCCCCCCCAGGGGACTCAGGTCAATGGAGGTGAGGTCGGGTCGTTCCTGGCAGGAGGAGAGCAGTATTGTGTAGGGTGTATCCAGCCTGCGGCTTACAAATTCCAGGTGCATGGTAGCCTTGTCTTGTGACCAGGCCGTCAATTCCTGGGGATTGATCCGGAAAACGCTGGATTGGCGCGCCCGGTCAACCAACGGTTGAAAGCGGGGATCCGATTCAGAAGCCCGGTCGAAGAAACTGGCGAAGGAAATTTCCCCTTTTTCAAGCCCCAACAGGGTGGAATCCAGATTATCCGTTGTAACCGATAAGAACGACAGACCAATTTTCGCACAGGCTGATTCGAGTAGATGCACGAAATCAGCATCATATTCCCAATTCCAGGCGAGGCACAAGTCGAAGTGGGACATGCTGCAGGCATTATAAAACGGAAAACGGGAAACGACAAAAGCAAAACCCCGCCATTAGGCGGGGTTTTACATCATTGATATACGGGTTCTGCTCACTGGGACGCAGAACGATGTGCTCTAGCGATCCACTCTCGGCTTGGCAATGTTCACTTTCAACTCATGTTCGCCAAGGGTATAAGCATTGAACATGCTGATGGCCTTGTCGGCATCGGCCTGGGCGGTCATCGTGATGAAACCAAAGCCTTTCGACAATCCGCTGTCGCGATCTTTAATGATATCAACCGCCGTAACGGCTCCGGCCTGGGTGAACAGGGTGTTCAGTTCATCCGAGGTGGTTGATTTGGCCAGGTTTCCTACATACAGTTTTACGTCCATTTTGAACTTCTCTCTCCGGCACAGCCGGTAAAAAATGACCACCAGCCCCATAACAGGGTCGGCGGCCAGGGCACCACACAAAACCAGTTATCCAATTTAAAACTGATAAAAAGAGTATAGCACAGATTACACCTGTAGACGCCCCACTTACTCCAATTATCAGAGTAAAAAAATATACTCGAAAGGAAAATCCATCGAAGATAAAAGCCTGTCAGCGAAACACCCTTGCAATAACAATTGAAATTTGATACATTGAATACTACCATTGACATTATGAAAAATCGGAAAGGGTGAACATGCAAAACAATAAACCAGCAAAATCTGTGGTCGTCGCTGGCGATGTCACGATGGATTGGAACATCGCCACATACCCCGGGTCGAAGGGAGCAAATCCCAATTGGAGTCAGGATGTCAACTCCGCCATTTTCTGGGGACGGGGTGGGGCGGCGCAACTGGCTGACTTGATCGAAGCAGCATCCCTGACCCTGCCGATAGATCAGCAATTTGACATTCACAAGATAAAACTACCCCGGGGGGAGGTTTCTCCTTCTGACAAGCGTTATCATCATTCCTTTACCATGTGGACGCCCTTCAAGTACAGTGAGAAAGCACCCGGGGAGAAACCCGCCTGGCGTGTGGAGCATTTCCTGGGGATCGATCGCAGCACCCAGGCTGGTGGTCAATCCATGCAAGACATCCAGGATGACCTGACCGCGCAGTTAGTGGTTTTGGATGACGGTGGTCTTGGCTTCCGGGACCAGGAAGCGCTTTGGCCCCAGGTGCTGCATTCAAGGAATAAACCCGGATGGATCGTCCTGAAGATGGCTCAACCAGTTGCCAGGGGGGCCTTGTGGGAGCGGCTGGTCAACGATTTCTCAGAAAGACTTGTGGTGGTTACCACAGTCAATGACTTGAGACAGACAGCAGTCCAGATCAGCCGGAACATTTCCTGGGAACGAACCGCCCAGGATGTATGCTGGGAATTAACCTACAATCCGCTCGTCAACAGCTTGTCGCGCTGCGCGCATGTGATCGTGTCCTTTTACAACGCCGGAGCGATCCTTCTCTCCTGGAAGGCCGGCAGGGTAAAGGGGACCTTGTTCTTTGATCCCTTTGCCATGGAGGGCGAATGGGAGCGACAATACCCCGGTCAAATCGTGGGATACACCTCCTGCCTAACGACAGCCATCGTCCGTCAGATGATGATAAATCCGGAACAACCCGATTTTTCGAGGGGAATTCAAACTGGCATGACCGCCATGCGTTTCCTGCACTCAGAAGGATTCGGAGTGCGCGGATCGGCATTACCCCAGGCAAAACTCCATTTTCCAATTCAGAAAGTTACAGAAGTAATTTCAGGTGATATTAGCTCGTTATCGGTCGCCTCCATCCAGGATCCTGCCCAGAATTTGTTGGAGGCAACTTCTGCCAAATGCTCCTCCGAGCAACGCGGTTTCTGGACGATCCTGGAGGACCGGTACACAGACTCGCTCGAGGCGATTGCCCGCCAGATCGTGCTGACAGGCTTCGAAAAAGCCTTACGCGAAGTACCGATAGGCCGCTTCGGCGGGTTGGTCACGGTGGACCGCCGGGAGATCGAGGCCCTCCACAGCATTCAAAGCCTGATCTCCGAATACTGTCGCTCCACCCAAAAGAAACCGCTGTCAGTTGCAGTCTTTGGGCCTCCCGGTTCAGGCAAGTCGTTTGGCGTGGAGCAAGTAGCCAAATCAATCCTTGGCGATATTTCCGTGCTTACCTTCAATTTATCCCAATTCGGCCAGCCAGACGATCTGTTCGACGCGCTTCACCAGGTTAGAGATGCCGGCTTATCCGGAAAGACTCCCCTGGTCTTTTGGGATGAATTCGACACCACTTTAAATGGCCAACCCCTGGGGTGGTTGCGATACCTCCTGGCACCCATGCAGGACGGATCCTTCCAGGAAGGTCAGCTTGTGCATCCCATCGGGCGCTGCATCTTTGTTTTTGCTGGCGGGACCAGCCACTGCATGGAAGAATTTGGTGCCAAGTTAAACGAAGAAGAAAAAAGGGCTGTGAAATTGCCCGATTTCGTCAGCCGCTTGAGAGGTTATTTAAATGTTCTCGGACCCAATCCTCAAGACAACACCAGCCAGGACCCCTTCTTCATCCTGCGCCGGGCGATAGTTTTGAGATCCATGTTCGAACGAAACGTTCCTCAAATCATCCAGAACAGGGTGGTGAATATCGACCTCGGGATCCTGCGTGCCTTCCTGAAGACACACACCTATAAACACGGTGTGCGCTCGATGGAATCCATTATCGGGATGAGCAGCCTAGTGGGAAAATCAGCTTACGAACGTTCCAGCCTACCTTCTGAAGAACAACTTACTCTGCACGTGGAGGCACGCGACTTCCTGGCTCTTGTGAGACAGATCGAACTCGAAGGGGAGTTGCTCGAAAAATTGGCTGCTGCCGCGCATGAAATTTTTTACGAAGGGTTAAAAGCAAAAGGTTATCGGTATGGACCTCTGACCGACAGCAAAAGAAAAATACACAGCTCACTAGTCTCGTATGAAGAACTATCCGAGGACGAGAAGGAACAGAACCGTCTGAATGTGAGAGACATTGCCAACAAACTATCCCGTGCCGGCTATGTGATGCGCCCGGCGCGCAGTCACGAGCATCCATTCAATTTCCCAGGAGAAGACCTGGATATCCTTTCAGAATTGGAGCACGAGCGCTGGGTGAAAGATAAATTAAATGCCGGATGGAAGAGCGCTGCGAAAACCGATAAAGGGAAAAAGCTACACAAGGCGCTGGTGCCATGGGTGGACCTGCCGGATGAGGAAAAAGAAAAAGATCGGGAAATGGTGCGTGGCATCCCCAGGATCCTGGCAAAAGCGGGTTTTGCGGTCGAGAAATCCGGGTAGGATCAGATGCCCCTCATTACGGTCGGTGTCATCGGTCATCGGCATCTGACAGAACTGGATAAGATCATGACGGGAGTGGAGGGCGTCCTTCGACGTCTCCTCGAGACATTCCCTGATTCAAATTTCCGGGTTCTCTCCTCCCTGGCAGAAGGGGCTGATCGAATTCTCGCCAAAAAGTTTCTCTTGACCCCCAAGACAACTCTTTGGGCTCCGCTGCCACTCCCGGAAGAAGAATACCTCAATGACTTCATGGACTTAAAATCGAAAGAGGAGTTTATTAATCTGCTTGGAAAGGCCGAACGGGTGATCAAGCTCCCAATCAAAAAGAAACGTGATGAGGCTTATCTGGCTGCCGGCAGGTACATCATTGAAAAGAGCGATGTGCTTGTGGCAATCTGGGATGGAAACCCCGCCCAAGACATAGCCGGGACGGGGCAGATCGTTGCCCTGGCGCGTGAACGCAGCCTGCCGCTGGCATGGATCCATGCCACCAGACATAAGCCTCAGCAAGGCCTCTCCGCTTCCCGGGAAACCGGGCAGGGAACAATAACTTTCGAGAGTTTTCCCGAGCCTGGCAGGAAAACATGAAAAAGGGAAATCAATTCTGGAGGGATCTATCGATCGTGTTTTCTTTGATCTGGCTAAACCTGGTCTTGTTTGGCGGTTTGTTGGTGGGTGGGGCAGTCCTCTTGAAGATTTCAAATTCCTATCCCCAGGCTGGCTGGCCCGGGTTGTTGCTTGACGCCTTCCACATGGCCATTACCGAACGGGTGGCTGAGGAAAGCTCTGGGTTAATGCCCATATTGTTATCATTTGTGATCCCGCTGGGGACGGTCATCATCCTGGGGGAAGGGGCGCTGAAAGTTTTTTCCATATATCTTCAAAAGAGTGAACATCGTGAGGAGTGGGATATTATGGTCGCAAAAACTTATACCAACCACATTGTTGTCTGCGGCGTGGGTGAATTGGGCAAAGCCCTGGTCAAACGCCTGCATGCTGACCATCCTAAAACCAAAATCGTGCTGGTAGACCAACGATCCGGGTTACTTTCCGAAGCGGGCATTTCAGCAGAAAATATCATTTGTATCCAGTCGGATATGACCAGCATCGAAACGCTCAAAACAGCCAATTGCCATAAAGCAAAGCTGGTCCTGCTAGCTTCGGGAAATGACGCAGTGAACCTGGAAGCGGCCTATAAAATCATTCAACTTAATCCGGAGGCCCAGATCTGGGTGCGCCTGCATCACAACGGCCTGGCGGACCTGATGGACCTTTCACGCAAACCCAACTTGCATTTCTTCTCCCCATACCAGCAGGCTGCGGAAGTGATCGCAGGACACTTGCTTAATGAAGAGAGTTAGAAATATCGTTTTTTTAATCCTGATCCGGAATAAAGGTCGTGATTTTTCCACTTCTCCCTAAGCTTGATATTCATCATCATGAATGTTGATTACCAGGACTTGTGGGACTAATAATTTCCCAGTTTGAAGGTTCGGGCAGCAGCCTCTGGCATCCAACCGGTCCATCCATTAAAGTTGGGAATTCCGTGAAATTTCTTTTCACATAGCCGCAAAGATTGAACCAATGTCTGATGTCTTTATTTCATATTCTCGCAAAGATATCGCCTTCGCCAGGTTGATCCGGGAATCACTCCAGGCAAGCCAAATCGATACCTGGATCGACTGGGAGCGCATCCCGGTGGGTGAGCGCTGGTGGGATGAAATCTGCCAGGCGATCGAAAACGCGAACGTGTTCATGTTCATCATCAGCAAGAATTCAATTGGCTCTTCCGTCTGTAAGGATGAGATCAACCATGCGTTAAAGAACAACAAACGCATTATCCCGATCATCGTTGATGAACTGCAACCAGAGGCGATAAAAGAGTTCGCTCCGGACTTGCCGCAGTTCAACTGGATCATATTTGAGAGGGGCCAACTCTTCCGGATCGAGGAAAACCCGGAAGTGCGTTCGGATAAACCAGAGGACAGCCAGGTGGCCCTGCCGAAGCTGCCGCAGTTCGAAGAAGCCCTGGGAAGACTGAGCAAGGCCATCCACACGGACTGGGAGTGGGTCAAATATCACACCCGCTTGCAGGTAAATGCCCTTCTTTGGGAGAGTAACCAGCGCAACCCGAGTTACCTGGTACGGGGGACAGCCCTGGAAGAATCTGAACAGCAGTTGTTACGGGCAACTGGAAAGGATCCTCAGCCGACAGGATTACAGGTGGAATATGTGACCGCCAGCCGGCAGGAGGAGACGCTGCGACAGACCGAGAAGTTGAGGCTTGAGCAAAAAGCTCGAGGGCGGCAGCGATTGGTGATCTGGGCAGTGGGGATCGGGTTAGTTGTATCAATGGTAATGGGAATTGTGGCCTGGGGGCAGCGAAATCAGTACTTATCCGAGACTCATGTCCGCGCCACGGCTGAAGTCAATGCTGTCAACCAACAAATGACTGCCGAGGCCGCCAGCACGTTGGCCGTCCAACAGAGCATTGAGGCTCAACACCAGGCGAAGATTGCCCTTTCCGGTCAATTATCGGCACAATCGCAGACCCAGTTGGCTCATCAGCTTGACCTGGCAATGCTTCTGGCAGGCGAATCGTACCTGACTGCCGATACCTATCATAGCCGTAGCAGTCTCCTCCTGGCACTTGAGCAGAGTCCTCAGCTGGCACGCATATACCGCTATCCTGAGAAAATCACCGCACTGGCCTTCACACCGAATGGAAAGTGGATTGCTGCGGCGGGCTGCGCACAGCGCGACGCGAATCATGATGCTTGTCTGAAAAACGAGATCGTCTTCTACAACCTCCCCAGCGGGCAGACCGGGCGGGTCCTGGCGGCCGGCCAAGGCCAGCTTACCG
>JBGOZL010000006.1:0-14090 GCA_041480185.1 Anaerolineae bacterium | reverse complement strand
GTGATGTTGCATATGGCGAGTATAGTGCCTGGCCTTTGATGTCACTAAGGAACAGAGTCGGTTTCTGCTCTTTCAGGATATTTAAGGAGAGTGCCCAAACGACCAAACAAAGGATGCGAGGCACAAGGAGCATGAAGAAAATGTTCAACCCAACAGTTCTTCCCAAGTTGATCGCCAATATTGAAAACCCAGTCTCCATGATGACAGCAAAGCCGAAGATTCGTCCAAGGTGCTGTTGGAAAGCTGCCAGGATGCCTCCACTGACAACCATGAGTAATCCAACTGTCGCTAAAACGTTATTCAGGGCTGGCGAGTCCCGCAGCCAGGAAAAATGATCTAAAAACCCCAATCCAAAAAATAACGCCACGGTTGGGAACATCCATAAAATAAAGCCGACCGTGATGGGTGACGATTCTTCCGTTAAAAGGGGGATCCAGCTGTGGAATGGGAAGATTGCCAGTAGGAAGGTGAACCCTAGCCCAATCAGAATTGCTGCCTGTTGCACCAATCCCAGGTCGCCGGGGTTGGCATCAACCCCGGCCAATAACCACCCGGAAAAAAGAATGAAGGGCATGGCGAGAGTTTGAAAAATAAGAAAACGGACCAACCCTTTGCCTGGGCTTTTCTCCGGAGCAGAAAGCAATGGAATGGATAGCAGCACTGCCATCTCAATTAAAAGTGCAGCGTAAAGGAAAGGTTCCACCGCAAGTGCTGCGACTAATAAGGCGACAATTGCCAATCCCAATGAATTCAGCCGGCGTGCGGTTTTTGTAACAGACGCGGCAGCGAACCAGACAACTGCCGAACCGTAGATCAAGGCCAGTAAAGATAGATCAGCGGGGCCCAACACGAGACTTCGGCCTAGAATATTCAAAGACGATGAGAGCTTAAATGACCACGTTCCGATTGTCATGACGGTATCTACCGGCAACGACCAGGCGGCCAGTGTCAGAAAAAGCGTGAATATGCAGGCTATCAAGGTGATCACTTTTTGATTGCGCAGGAGCATGAGTATTCCTGCCAAAATGAAAGGGAGGAAAATCCATAAGAACGGTGCGCTCACGCTTTTTCCTCCAGGGACATGTTTAGCAGGTAAGCACCTATTAAAGCCAGGCCAAGATTGATGGCAGACAACAAAGCTGCAACCAGCGTGGAACTTTCCACAGCTGCGTAAAGGATTTCGAACCCTGCCAGGACCGTTAACAGACCGAGTACCACCCGGAACGGCTGCGTACTGATACCAAGCTGAAGAAGTCCCATTCCAGCCAAAAGAAGGCTGCCCCAGGCGATCGGGATACCGAGCCCCAACCAACTGGAAGCTCTCAAAGAAAGTGCAAAAGTGGCGGCTGTAATAATCCCTGCGGTAAATAGGCGAAATAAGCGCCCCTGAGGCCCAGCAGCCTCAGTCCCTTGTTTGGTATTATTACTTAGTTGTGCCATCCCGAGTACAGCGCAGGCCATCCAACCTGTTACCAATTTACCTGCAGCCATTGAGACAGGCCAATGGGTCTGGACCAGCCAAAAAATGCTCAAATATAGAGTCGCCAATAAACCAAGTCCAAGCCGCCAGTCCCTTTGCAGGAGCAGACCAACAGATGTGATCATGGCAATTAAAAGGGCAACCCAATTTAAAATGTTAATCATAATTACCGGGCTTGCGTTGACAGGATCGAAAAAATCAAAGCGAGTAGGAGTAATGACCAGAGTAATCCGCCTTCCCCTTCTAGCGAAGACGTAATTATTTCAGCTAGCTTACAGAACAATTCGTAAATGGTTGCCAGCGTGTTGTACAACCATTCCAGTCGGAAAATCCGCGTCCATTGACCGGCTGTGCTTGGGGGTGTTAGGCGGATCAAAACGGTTAATGCCAGCGTAGTGAAACATGCAATTAGGACCATGGTGATGATAGCTGCCCACGCCTGTCCGATATTTTGAGCTCCGTTCCAACCCCATACTCCGAGCAGGAACATTATTGCAGCAAGCAATAATAGCCCGGTCGGATACAGAAATTTAGACCATCTCTCCTGGGATTCAAAGCTGGTTTCTCCAGGATGGAGGGCATGCCTTATGACCCCTGTCACCAATAACGCTTGAGAGGGAAGGAACGGAACTACATATAACCATGAAACATGGTTACCCGTTTCCCAGACCGAAGCAGTGGCAGAGAATGGCAGAGATGATAATCCCCAAAGACTTAACAGGGGTAACCAGAGGATGCTCCTCTGTCGAGCAGAAAAAAGGAACAATAACCCGCCCCCTAGGACTAACATGACACCCCAGCCAATGCTTCCCGTTGGATTTCCATTTAGACTTGCAGCGATTGCCAAAGAAGCCATACCCAGCACCCAGAATGGGCGGCCTAATATTTCATCAGATGCGCGTAACCACATCCAGCCCGCATAAAGAGCGGCTATAGCAGCTAAAATGATTAAAAATGGCAATAGAGAAGATTGTAAGGCACTGGCAGGAATCCTTGCCAATAATGACAGGCTGCCTGCCGCTGAAACGAGCCGCAAGGAAGTCCCGAATCCACGCCGGAGAGCATTTTCCTTCCGATAAGGTAAATGCAGGGGGAAAACACCCAACCTAAGACCTGCCGCGATTAATAGGTAGATTCCAGCGCTCTGGGAGATGGCGATGAAATTCATTGGGTTGCCGCCTGCCAAGCTGACCAGGTTGCCCCATATTACCAGGCCTGTCCCTGCCATGCGTGCCGCAAATGCAATCACAACTCCACGACTGCGTTCCTCTCCCTCCGTTGAACGAAGCATTGCGACCAATTCAGTAAGGTCAATCGCAGACCAAGCAAGGATAAGTGTCAATGGATTTTCAGCCGCAACTGCAAGTATCCCCAATGCGGTTAGTAGGAGTGTTCCCGCCCAGGCAGCAGGATCGTTTTCTGCCCTCACGATTGACGTCCAGATTACCGCGGATGCTAATGCGGCTAGGGACAATGCGTACGGCCAGGATTTTTCGTCCGCGACCCAGGTGGGTGAAAAAGAGAAGAGCGTTGCAGGTTGCCAGGGAGACAGTGAGATGGTCTGAGGTAGGTGGAGGTGCCAGATGAAGACGCCAATTAGCGCCAGGGTCGCCCCTCCAATGGCAAGCATCCAGGGGTATTTAAAATTAGGCCGCACGAAACGCAAAAGGGCAAGCGTAAATGCGGTCAAAAGCATTATAATGACAGGCAATAGGATAACCATAAGTCGGGGTTATTGTATCAGAAACGTTGCCTCTTTCCCGGGGTTACATGTAAAATAAAGCATACCCATAATAAGGAGAGTGCTTCATGCCTCATGTCCTGCTCATTGTAAATCCAACCTCCGGCCGTGGATTTGCTGGACGTTCAATCCCCTTGATGGAACAAGAATTAACCAGATACAACATAGATTACAAATTGATTCTGACTGAACGTCCTTGGCACGCTGCTGAGTTATCCGAACAAGGCGCTCACGAAGGATATGAGGTGATCATCGTTGCCAGTGGGGATGGCACAGCCAATGAGGCACTGAACGGATTGATGCGTGCCAGGCTGGCAGGTTATAAAAAAACCGCGATGGGGCAGATCGCCGTTGGTACCGGGAATGATTTTGCGTTTGGTATGGGCATCCCAGCTGGAGTGGAAGCAGGCTGCAAAGTCCTGGTAGAGAACTATCGGCGGCGAATGGATGTGGGAATTGTAAAAGGAGGTGATTATCCCAATGGACGCTATTTCGGTAACGGCGTGGGTATCGGTTTTGATGCTGCCACCGGTTTTGTGGCCGCCAAAATCCGATGGACACGAGGCCTGCTACTTTATCTTATTGCAGCCATCGAAACAATCTTTGTTTATTACAAAGCGCCCACCGTCACGCTGACATATGATGAAAAGACAATTGACATCTCCCCCTTGATGCTTTCGATTATGAACGGCCGGCGAATGGGTGGCGGCTTTTTCTTTGCCCCAAATGGCGATCCAGCCGATGGGATGTTTGACCTGTGTATTGCCCGTTCCGCCAGTCAATTGCGTATTTTCGGTCTTATTCCCTATTTCATGAAGGGCACTCAGGCTACACAGAAGGAAGTGACCATGGCCCATGCACATAAGGTTCACGTCAAAGCTGTCCAGGGGACTCTTCCTGTCCATTGCGACGGCGAGACGGTCTGCTTCGAAGGTAAGGAACTTTCTATTGAGCTTCTTCCGGAACAAATCGAGTTCATTACCAAGAAGCCTGCATGAAATCGATATTTCGCTGGTTTATGAATACTATCATCCAGCTGGGAACGGATATCCTCTGTCGGATCGACAAGTTTGACATCCCTAAAATCCCCACCTATGGCCCCTTAATTCTGGTTACAAACCATATCAATTCTCTCGAAGTTCCATTGTTGTTCGTCCATCTTCAACCCCGAAATATGATCGGGTTGGCTAAAATCGAAACATGGAATAACAAATTCATGGGCTGGCTGTTTGATCTTTGGGATGCCATCCCTATCCGCCGCGGCACGCTGGACCTGGAAGCCTTTCGCGCTTGCCTGGGTGTGCTCAAAGCGGGAGATATCCTTGCCATTGCCCCTGAAGGAACGCGTTCTTACGATGGACGGCTGCAAGTCGGGCAGCCCGGAACCGCATTAATTGCCCTGCATGCTGGAGTACCCATTCTGCCAATCGCCCACTGGGGTGGGGAGGCGTTTAGTTCCAACCTGAAAAAACTTAAACGTACGGATTTTCATTTTCGCGTTGGAAAGCCGTTTTACCTCGATGCCCATAGTGAAAAAGTGAATGGGCGAGTTCGCCAGCTTATGGCAGATGAGATCATGACACAAATTGCACTTTTAATGCCTAATGAATATAGAGGAAAATACGTGGACTGTGATCCACCGCCGCAAAAATACCTTCGATTTACCTGAAATTGTCGCGGGCTGCCGGGAACACCCGCGATTTTTTTATCCTGGGGAGTGTATAATCCGGGCTGCCAGCGTGCTTAGAGAATCCCCGGAGGTTTATGGTCAAACTCATTTTGCGTAACCAAGAATATGAAGTCCATCCTGGCATGACCTTGTTGGATGCTCTCAAGAAAAACAACATTCTTCCGGAAGGTGTATTATGCTCACGGGATGGCGAGTTGATTACCGAAGATGAGATTGTGAAAGATGGGGATATTATTAAACTGATTGCCGTGATTTCAGGAGGATGAATGAAGTGCCGGGCTTGCGGTCAAAAAGCCGTGGTGAACATGCGCCAGCATAAATTGGCGCTGTGCAAAGAACATTTCCTGGAATGGATCCCGGAACAAACTGAGCGTTTCATCGAGAAATATCAGATGTTTACTTGCTCAGAAAAGATACTCATCGCTGTCTCCGGCGGAAAAGACTCCCTTTCTCTCTGGGATATTATTCACCGACTGGGTTATCAAGCTGATGGTTTGTACATCTGCCTTGGTATTGATGAAGGTCTTCGTTATTCGACCGAATCCCAGCGACTGACCGAGAAATTTGCTGCCGCGCGTGGCTTGAAACTGCATATCGTGGATATTCAGAAGGAATATGGCGCAACCATCCCGGAATTTTCCCAAAGATCCCATCGAGGCCGCGTCAAACCGTGTTCAGTTTGTGGCCTGGTGAAACGCTATATTATGAATCGTGTTGTGCGTGACCTGGGGTATGAGGTTTTATTAACCGGGCACAACCTGGATGACGAGGCTGCCGTACTCTTCGGGAACACCCTTTCCTGGGCAGGGGAGTACCTGCTCCGACAGGGGCCCATGCTACCCGAAGCTCTGGGCTTGGCGCGCAAAGCCAAGCCGCTCTTCCGTATCTACGAGCGCGAGATGCTGGCTTACGCCCTCTTGCGTGGTATTGAATATATTTACGACGAGTGCCCTTTTTCAGTTGGTTCGACATCGATTTACTATAAGCAATTGTTAAACAGATTGGAGAACGATCGCCCTGGAGCAAAACAATCATTTTATTTATCCTTCCTGGAGGCTAGAAAATCTGGTTTATTTGCCGAGCGTGAATCTCTCCAGGCTGAACTTCACCCCTGTACCAATTGTAGTCAGCCAACATCTGCGCCGGGGCTTTGTTCATTTTGCAGGATGATGAGCAGCTGAGGCGGATTGATATGGAAAGGCGTTATCATTATCTCGACCTGATCATGGCTGTCTTCGTTACGGTATTGGTGGTTAGTAATATCGCCTCTTCTGCTAAAATTGTGGACTGGG
The DNA here is from genome assembly GCA_041480185.1 of Anaerolineae bacterium. GTDB lineage: Bacteria > Chloroflexota > Anaerolineae > Anaerolineales > Villigracilaceae > UBA877. Next base: position 7,887 of record JBGOZL010000006.1, on the reverse strand, counting down.
GCTTTAGTATTTTCGGCGTTCGCATGGCCTTTGATGCCGGCACCCTGCTTTTTCCGGTCAGTTATATTTTTGGCGATATTCTCACCGAAGTATATGGCTATAAAAACTCACGCCGGGTGATATGGGCGGGATTTGCCTGCTTGGCTCTCAGCGCAGGGATATTCTGGATCGTCAGCATCCTGCCTGGCGAATCCCAATGGCGGCAGTATGCAGGTAATGCAGCCTACCTGGCTATTCTGGGGGGAATGTCAAGTGGTGGGATTGTCCTTGCCAGCCTGGCGGGATATTGGTCGGGGGAGTTTACAAACTCGTTCGTGCTGGCAAAAATGAAGATTATGACCCGCGGACGTTGGCTTTGGACGCGAACAATCGGAAGTACGATTGTTGGCGAACTGGTGGACACGCTGGTATTTATAATTATTGCTTCTTTATTCCACGTATTCCCGTGGACCTTGTTTTTAACATTGGTAATAACCAATTATCTCTTTAAGGTCGGTGTCGAAGCATTGATGACGCCGATCACCTATGCAGCTGTCAGCAGGTTAAAGAAAACGGAAAGTGAAGATTATTACGATCTGGACACAAATTTCAATCCGTTTCATATTTAACGGTAGGAAGTACTTGAGTGAATAGTGAAAGAATTAAACAGAAACTCCCCGGTTTGCTCTTCTCTGCGTTACCTAAATAGGAAAAAGCTTGAAGAAAACAGCGATCAAAATCACCCATGATCGCTGTTTTTATTCTTAATACACTATTTTTATCATAACCAATTTATTTTTAAGATTGGGCTTGGAGATTACCTTAAAATAGATTATTAAGGTTACGCAGTTTCAAGATAATGTTGTACCTCCCAATCTGTCACGTTTATACGGTAGGCATCCCACTCATCCCACTTGGCACGTGCGAAGGCTTCGTATAGGTTTTCTCCTAAAGCAGAGCGGACTATTTTATCTTTTTCAAGTTCGCCCAGCGCTTCGGCCAATGAACTAGGTAGGGATGCAATCCCAAGTTTGGCGCGCTCGTTCTCATCCAGGTGATAAACATTGATGTTGTTAAGCGGGGCTGGTGGTGTCAGTTTGTTGTCGATACCGTCAATTGCTGCAGCCAGGATGGCGGAAAAAGCCAGGTATGGATTGGCTGATGGGTCCGGGAAGCGCAGCTCGGCGCGCATCGACTTGACCCTGCCATCCGTAAATCGGGGGATGCGAATCAGGGCCGAGCGGTTTATCTGCGCCCAGCCGATGTATACAGGTGCTTCGTACCCAGGTACGAGGCGCTTGTACGAATTGACGGTTGGTGCGACAACCGCTGCCAGGGCGCGCGCATGGGTTAACTGTCCAGCAATAAACCCGTAAGCCAACGGGGAAAGGTGATATTCATCCTTGGCATCATAGAACAAGTTATGTCCCTGGCTGTCGAAAATGGATTGGTGACAGTGCATCCCTGAACCGTTGATCCCGAAAACAGGTTTGGGCATGAACGAAGCGATCAAGTCGTGTTTGGCGGCGATTGCCTTGACGGTATATTTCAACGTCAGCACGTTGTCGGCTGTGCGTAATGCATCCGCGAAACGGAAATCAATTTCATGCTGACCTATGGCTACTTCGTGATGTCCCACTTCCACGTCTAACCCCATGCTGTTAAGCGCGTCCATCAATTCAGTGCGGACGCGCACGGCCTCGTCGTCAGCGGAAAAGTCGAAGTAACTGCCCACATCGTGTGGTACCGGGTGTATGCCTTCACCTCCGTTACGCTTGAATAAGAAAAACTCAGGTTCCGGACCCACATTATAGGTCCAGCCCCTCTTTGTCACCTTGGCTAGGATGCGTTTCAAAGCCCCGCGCGGGTCACCATCAAAAGGTTGTCCGTCGGGAGTATATATATCGCAAAAGACGCGCGCCCGGCGCGCCTCAGCCGGACTCCATGGGAGAACGGCATAGGTGTCTGGATCGATCACCAGGCGCATATCGCTTTCTTGGATTCGTGCGAAGCCTTCCACTGAAGACCCATCGAACCAGACACCATCTTCCAGGGTGGACTCCAGTTGTTTAACCGGGGCATCCACACTCTTAACTGCGCCGGTTACATCCGTGAACTGGTACGAAATAAATTTGACATGATCCGATTTAACTCGAGCAATTAATTCTTTGGGTTCCATATTTCCTCTCATTACCACTTTAGCATTAGGACGACAATGATCAAGATGATCGATTCTTTGTGAATCTTATGGGAAATTTGCCGGACAGCAATAGGCCTGATAGGTTGGAATGGATGCAGGTCAAAGCCTGACTCAGGCCGAGTGCGCCGGCTAGGGCTGGGTGCCTGTTTCGTATGATAAGCGAGGTGTCCCAATATGCTGCAGATTTATTTCAAGTTTATTTTTCATCGTGTTCTCCCTAAATAAAAAGGCATGCCCGGGGGGCATGCCTTTTGGTTCGAAATTATAAAGCTGGCAGCCCTTCCATGTTTTTGCAGGCTATCTTTTGCCTGATCACTGCGCCGACCCTTGTCCTGTCCGTTACCGGGCAGTTTTAGGTTTGGGCAACAAATACAGTTTTTTTAAACCGGTTTGTTGCCGGGCGCTTGTCCTGGAAGGGAGAAAGGAACCTGTGATCAGGCTCCGGAGGCATCCGCTGATCTATCCGATTTTCTACCTTCGTCCCTATCCCTGCTTCCACATTTGGAATTAGGAATGAGGAAAAGGTCTTAACCTCTGCTTGCACAGAGGAACCTCCACCTCGTACTCCCGATCATTTCGGGAGCCAGCCGCTGGTTCTCCGTATTCAGTTGTTTAAGATAACCCCGCTTATGCCGTGTGCTGCAAGGTTCTGAACCTGCTTTCGCAGGTCGGAGCCCTACCCGGCAAGTCAGCCTTGGCCGAAGCCTATCGCATCCTTGTCGCGAGATTGGACCCCTTTTTGTGGGTGTTGGCTCAGAACGGAGATGCAGCATCGCGAGCACAGCAGGGTGAATGTTTTATACCATAAAGTAAGAGGGGTGGGTAGGGAAAGATTAAGGAACTCTTGGCAGCATCTCAGGCATCGGAAAAAGAAGAGGAACTGGATAAATCATGATTACCACTCTGTATGACTTTAATGATTATGGATAAACTCTCTTGATCATGCGTGGGAAAGCGATGGTTTCACGGATATGCTCGATTCCGCAAATCCAGGCTACTGTCCTTTCCACTCCCATTCCAAAACCGGAGTGGGGCACCGAGCCATAACGACGCAGGTCTAAGTACCATTTATAGGCAGCTTCCGGCAGTCCGTGCTCATGAATTCGTTGGAGCAGCAAGTCAGGGCTCGACATGCGCTCCGAGCCACCGATGATTTCTCCGTACCCCTCGGGTGCGAGCAGGTCCACCGACTTGCAAACCTCGGGTCTCCCCGGCCAGGGTTCCATATAGAAAGCTTTCACCTGGGTTGGATACCCGTAGACAAACAAGGGTTTTTCGTAGCAGCTGGTCAGGAGGGCTTCATGGGGTGCTCCGAAATCCATGCCCCAATCGAATTTCAGTAAATCCTTTTTTTCCGGATCGGTTTCTTTTTCAAAACTTTCCTGGATGACTTTTGCAGCATCGTCGTAGGAGATGCGCGGAAAAGGTGCTTCGATTTTTTTCAACTTCTCCAGGTCGCGTCCCAGTGATTTTAACTCTGGACCTCGCTCCCGCAGAACCCGCTTGACGATGTGCGATACAAACTGTTCTTCCACCTCCATTAAACCATCTAGGTCGCAAAAGGCGATTTCAGGTTCGACCATCCAAAACTCGGTCAGGTGGCGCCGGGTCTTGGACTTTTCTGCACGAAAGGTCGGGCCAAAGCAGTAAACTTTGCCAAAGGCCATGATGTTTGCCTCGTTATAAAGCTGGCCGGACTGGCTCAGGTATGCTTTTCCTTCGTCAAAATACTCTGTCTCAAACAATGTGGTGGTGCCTTCCACTGCTGCCGGGGTTAGGATGGGTGTATCCATGTTGATGAACCCGTTGATTTCGAACCACTCACGGATAGCGGAGATGACCGTTCCCCGTATGCGCAGGATCGCCCATTGGCTGGGCATGCGGATCCACAAATGGCGGTTGTCGAGTGCGAAATCCACGCCGTGCTCTTTGAGCGCCATCGGATAATCCTCGGCAGCAGCCTGGACAATTTTTATTTCCTTGACGCCGATCTCGAATCCGCCGGGGATGCCAGGCGCGCGTTTATCCTCACGAACTGATCCGCTGATGATGACCGAGGATTCCTGTGGCAGGCGGGTAAGCTGGTCAAATATTGCCTCGGGCAGGTCATCCTTAAAAGCCACACATTGGACAAAACCAGAGCCATCCCGGACGAGTAAGAAAACAAGCTTTCCTTTGTCGGTGCGGCTATAGACCCATCCCTGGACAGTAACCTGCTGGCCGGTATATTTTGCGATTTCTTCCACGCGAATGATAGCCATTTCTCTCTCCATGTTCGACGGGGGGAAAGCCCTCTTCCCCTACTCTGTAATTTTTAAATGTAATTCCTTCAATTGCCTCTCATCCGGGTAGGAAGGGGCATCCGCCATCACATCCCGCGCCGCCTGGTTCTTTGGAAACGCGATCACCTCCCGGATGTTGGGTTCATCTGCCAGCAGCATCACCAGACGGTCAATGCCGGGGGCTATCCCGCCGTGAGGTGGCGCGCCGTACTCGAAAGCCTCCAGCATGTGCCCGAACTTGAACTGGGCTTCCTCTGCTTCAATCCCGAGCAGGCTGAACACTTTCGATTGTATGTCGCGCCGGTGAATACGGATCGATCCGGAAGCCATTTCGTAGCCATTGCATACCATATCGTACGCTTCTGAAAGTATTGTTGACGGGTCTGTTTCGAACCGGTCAAGGTGTTCCAGACGCGGCATGGTAAATGGATGGTGTGAGGCGTCCCACTTCTTGAACTCTTCGTTCCACTCGAACATCGGGAAATCCAGTACAAAGGCGAAGGCCATCGTATCAGGGTCCGCAAGTTTTAGGGCGTCGCGGAACCAGTTGCGTAGTACTCCTAATACTTTATGGACTATTTTCGGATTGTCCGCAATGAAAAGGATCAGGTCTCCGCTGGCTGCACCTGTTAATTGAGACAAGGCAGCAATTTCCTTTTCGATGATAAACTTGGCTCCGGAACCTTTTGGACCTTCTGGTGTCATGGCAAGTGTTACTAGCCCTTTCGCTCCCGCTTCTTTAGCGGTTACCGTCAATGCATCGAGTTGTTTGCGGGTGTATCCGGCACAGCCTGAGGCCATGATGCATTTTATGACCCCGCCGCTTTCCAAAGCGGATTTAAAAACGATGAACTCGCTCTCCTTAAAAATCTCACTGGCATTATACAATTCCATCCCAAACCGTAAGTCTGGTTTATCTGTACCGAAGCGCTCCATGGACTCGTTGTAGGTCAGGCGTGGCCAGGGGGAAGTCAATAATTTCTTTTGAGGAGCCACTTCTGGGAGCATGGCGGTGATCAGGTTCTCCACTAAATCTAGAACGTCATCACGGTGGACAAAGGACATTTCCATATCGAGTTGTGTAAACTCCGGTTGACGGTCACCACGTGAGTCTTCGTCCCGGAAGCAGCGTGCAATTTGGAAGTAGCGCTCCACCCCAGCCACCATTAAAAGTTGTTTGAGTTGCTGGGGGCTTTGAGGTAGGGCGTAGAACTGCCCAGGATACACTCGGGAGGGCACAAGATAGTCGCGCGCCCCTTCTGGGGTGGTTTTGAACATCATCGGCGTTTCGACCTCAATGAAGCCCCGTTCTGATAAATATTCCCGCATGAACAAAATCACCTTGTGGCGGAGTATGAGATTGCGCTTCATTCGTTCACGCCTTAAATCGAGATAACGGTATTTAAGCCTCAGGTTTTCGTCGATTTCTTCATCATCCCGGCTGACCACAAATGGCATGGCCTTGGCCTCATTTAAAACCGTGACGACCTGTGCCTCCAGTTCGATCTCACCCGTGGGCATCTTTGAGTTAAATTGGTCCGTTGGGCGCATTCGTACGCTGCCTGTTACCTGCACAACCCATTCATTTTTTAACCCCTCAATTGTTTTCGCAGCTTCCGGGTATTTATCCGGATTGGTAACGATCTGGGTAATGCCAAAGCGATCGCGCAGAACTAAAAAGACCACTCCGCCGAAGGTGCGGAAGTTATGCACCCATCCGGCCAATGTGACGTTCTGCCCGGCATGGCTGGCGCGAAGTTCTCCGCAGGTATGAGTTTTATACATCCAGGCCTCCAAAGGTGAAACACAAAGAACATGCAGTGACACGAAAATCGGAAAACCTGATCAATCTCACCAGGGATTTTGCTCGTGCTTTTTTTTGCCCAATGTGCTTAAATTTAGTCTTTTACAAAACAAATCGCCCTCCGCATTGGCGTTGGGCGACGAGGTTTTTTCGAGTGTAGTTTATCCTTGCAATCTTCGCCCAACGACGGGAGGCCGGTTATCATGATCGTCACTATTGTTGGCGAAGCGGATTGCTGTCATTCTTGCCTCAGTTTGGCGGTATTATAGCACATACTATCTATGTGTTCACAGCAGGAATATGTTGTTCTCTCTGCACAACTCGACCATCTCTGCAGGCCAGATACCGACCTGGACCTCGCCGATATGTGCTTTCCGCAGGAAATACATGCACAACCGCGATTGTCCAATCCCGCCGCCGATCGAGAGAGGTAGTTCGTTGTTAATCAGGCGGCGATGGAAAAGTAGATCTTTCCTTTCAGTGGTGCTGGTTGCCTCCAATTGCTTTAAGAGGGCTGCGCGATCAACACGTATCCCCATGGAAGAGATCTCATAAGCGCAATTCAGAACATTGTTCCAGATGATAATATCGCCGTTCAGGCCTCGGAAACCAGTCTTGGTTTCAGTGATCCAATCATCATAGTCTGGTGCTCTGCCATCGTGTGGGATTCCGTCGGCCAGGGGAGCGCCGATTCCGATGATGAACACAGCTCGATATTGGCGGACTATTTCGTCCTCACGTTGCCTGGGGGTTAGATCAGGGTATTTGCGCAGCAAATCCTCCGAGTGGATGAAGGTGATCTCATCCGGCAATTCGGGCTTGATGAATGGGTACCGATCAGATAGGTGGAATTCGGTTCGCTTGATCACATCGTAAATCTTGCGTACGATCTCTTCCAGAAAAGCGATAGTTCTTTCTTCGGGGTTGATGACTCTTTCCCAGTCCCATTGATCCACGTAAAGAGAATGAAGGTTATCCAAATTTTCACTCGGACGGATGGCGTTCATGTCGGTGTAGAGCCCGTAACCGTGCTGGATGCCATAATCTGCCAGCATCATACGCTTCCATTTGGCGAGGGATTGTACGATCTCAGCGGTCTGCCCTTTCATATCGACGATTGGGAAAGAGACCGGTTTTTCGACTCCGTTCAGATCATCATTTATACCGGTTCCTTTCAGGACGAACAATGGCGCAGTCACGCGGCTCAACCGTAATTCTGCAGCCAGGCTTACTTCAAAGAAATCCTTGATCAGCTTGATGGCTTGCTCTGTCTGTTTCACATCCAGGCTTGGACTGTAACTTGAAGGAATGAGTAGGTTTTTCATAGGGTCTCCTTTGTTTGTATACTAATAAAAAAAATCGCCCTCCGCAATTGCGATGGGCGATACGTAAGGTTTGCGAGTTCCTTAACCTGGCAAGCTTCGCCCAACGGCTTTCGGCCGATTATCGTTATTGTTATTATTATTGGCGAAGCGAATTTGAATCATTCTTACCTTAGAATTTCGGTATTATAGCACAACTTGATTCATTTTCGTGGATGTTGAATCCCAATATTAATAAAATTCATTTATTTATCACTGAATGAGGGCACATTTTTGCGTCCCCGAATTGTGAATGTAAGG
>JBGOZL010000005.1:0-15333 GCA_041480185.1 Anaerolineae bacterium | reverse complement strand
TCCTTCGGGGAGCCAGGTGGAACGTTCCGCCTCCAGCTTATCCGCCAGCGGCACCCAGTTGAACATTACCGGTCCGCGCGGGTTGACCGTGAATCCCAGCCGGTACCCCAATTGGCGGGCAACTTCAATGGCGTGCTGCGTAAAACCGCCGCCCGGCCAGATTACAGCAATGGGGATTTTATGGAAGTTCTCAAGGAAAACAGCGATTGGTTTCTGCAGTTCGCCCAGAATAAATTCTTCAGATGAATCCGGCCCAATGGTGATATTGTGGATAAAACCGTGAGCCTGGTGATCCACCCAGCCTTCATTTTCCAATGCAATATTATCCGGTAGCGCTGCCGCGCTGGTCTCGTCATCCAAGCTGATCCATGCGTTAACCACCGGCCAGCCATATTTTTTCCAGTACTCCCGGAACCACAGGTTAAAATATTGTGCATAATGCCGGTCATCCACCACTAGCAGGACGGAACGCGCTGGTATTTTGGCGTTATGTTCCAAAAATTCAGCCACTTGCGCGGTATTGATCGCCGTGAACCCCTCATCATGGAGATTATTCATCAATGTACGTAAACTAAATTCAGACATCTGGTTTGGACTTGAGTTCGTCCCACCGGTTATGGAATGGAACATGATGGTCATCACCACCGTCCCCGGGGGGCTGTTTTTTGAAGACCACTTGTCTTGCAGATACTGGCATTGATCCTGGATATAGGTATGCGGCGACCCGAACGGGGTCAGGTTGTTATTCTGGTATGGGGCCGGTAAGGCTGGGGGAGTCCCCAGCGTTGCTGTTGGCAACGCAGTGGCAGTTGGTGTAGAAATTGGTGTCCCTGTTGGGGCGGGGAAAATGGTCGCTGTTTCTGTGGGAACGATCAACGCTGTTGCCGGGGCGCACGCTGCCAGTGTGACTGCCAGCAGGCTCAAATCCATCAGGATGCGCGCAGCAAAGTACCGGGGGAATGACATGCGTCGAATTTTACTCTAAATGGAAAAATAAGTCCGGCGGGGATGCTTGATCCCCGCCGAGTGGAATTAATCGTTGCTCTCGCCCTTGATAAAGGCTTCGGTTTTTTCCCGGCAAATGTCATCTCTGAATTGTTTGGGCGGAGTTTTGAAGAAATAGGAGGAGGGTCCGATGATCGGGCCGGAAAGGCCGCGGTCGAGTGCCAGTTTGGCGCAACGCACAGCGTCGATGACCACGCCCGCCGAGTTTGGGCTGTCCCACACTTCCAGCTTGGCTTCCAAATTTAGGGGTACATTGCCGAAAGTGGTGCCTTCCATGACGATATAGCACCACTTGCGGTCGGTCAGCCACGGCACATGGTCCGAAGGGCCAACGTGGATATTATCGGGATCCAGCTTGTAGGGGATCATGCTGGTGACAGCACCGGTCTTGGAAATTTTCTTGGACTCGAGTCGTTCCCGCTCCAGCATATTCAGGAAGTCGGTGTTGCCGCCAAAGTTGAGTTGGTATGTGCGGTCGATGCGCACCCCCCGATCCACGAACAGGTTGGTGAGCACCCGGTGCAGGATGGTTGCGCCCACCTGGGACTTGATATCGTCCCCCAGGATTGGCAGTCCGGCATCTTTGAAGCGTTTTCCCCAGTACTCGGAGGAGGAAATAAAGACCGGGATGCAGTTTACGAACGCACAACCCGCTTCGATGATTTGCTCCGCGTACCATTTCGTTGCCATTTCCGAACCCACCGGCAGGTATGAAATGACTACGTCCGTTTTCGTATCTTTGAGCAATTTAACAATATCTGCCGTGGGTCCAGGGGCTTTGGTGATCACCTCTGAGAGATACTTGCCGAGTCCGTCGTGGGTCATACCGCGTACTACTGGCACGTCCAGCTTGGGCACCTCACAGAACTTATAGGTGTTATTGGGTTCTGCAAAGATGGCTTCTGAGAGGTCCTTCCCCACCTTGGTCACATTGATGTCAATTCCCAGCGAGAATTCTATGTCCCGGATGTGATACCCACCCAGATTCACGTGCATCAAGCCGGGCACAGTTGCATCGGCAGGTGTATTCTTATAAAACTCGATTCCCTGGACGAGAGAAGAGGCGCAGTTCCCCACGCCAATGATCGCGACGCGGACTTTCTTTTTGCTCATAATGGCTCCTTGGTTTCGATGTAAAATTTTGTGAATAACGCTATAATCGAATGTCTATGGACTCGCGTATCATCCTGCCGATTAACGAACCAGACCAGCGTCTTGACCGTCTCATCGAGGTCATTCGCGCCATGGGCGCCTCGCCAAACCTGGAAATCTTTTTGGATACGCTCATCTCTGCCGCTACTGAATTGACCAGTAGCGAAGTGGCTTCCATCCTTGAATTGGATGAGGGCGGAAAACAGTTGCGATTTGCCGCAATGCCCTGGTTCCACCGGGATCTTTTAAAGGGGATCAGAGTTCCGCTACAGAACAGCTTGGCAGGCTGGGTATTTCAGAACGATCAACCGGTTATCGTCTCGGATGTAACGGTAGAACCTCGGCACTTTAAAGGTGCCGACCAGGCTGCCAGGTTTGCCACCCGCTCGCTCATGGCAGTTCCCATTATATATCATGGGGAGACGCTCGGTGTGCTTGAAGTGGTCAACAAGGCCGAGCAGGCTGATTATACCGAAGAAGACCGAATAATTCTAGAAACACTTGCCTCCCAGGCAGCGATGGTCATCCAAAATCTGCACCTGGGGAATAAGATCAAGCTCTCCCAAGACCAAATCACCCAGCTTGACCGCATGAAGAGCAGCTTCATCGGCATCGCCTCCCACGAACTCCGCACCCCGCTCGGCCTCATTCTTGGTTATGCCACTTTCCTGCGTGAAGTCATTCAGCCCGATTACCGCCCGCAATTGGATATCATCCACCGCAATGCCATGCGGCTGAAAGAGATCATAGACAACCTCGCCGATATGGACAATCTTCAACGCGGTGTGGCTAGTGTTCGAGCCCGCAAAATCTCCATCAAGCGCCTCATTGAAGAAGTGGTGGATTCTTTCCAACAGGATGCGAATCATAAGCGCATCACCCTGCGTTTCGATCCCCCCCAGAATGAACTGCTGGTGGAAGGTGATTCCCCCAAGATCTCCATCGCACTGAGCAACGTGGTCAACAATGCCATTACCTTCACCAATCCGGGCGGGCACGTTGGTGTGGTTGCCGGATCCATCCCAGGTTACGTCAAGGTCTCGGTCATTGATGATGGGATCGGCATCCCAGCCGATGATTTACCCCACATTTTCGAACGCTTCTACCAGGTGGAATCTCATTTAACCCGCAAACACGGTGGTATGGGGTTGGGTTTATCGGTGTCCAAGGTGATGGTTGAAATGCACGGTGGTCGTATCTGGGCCGAAAGTGTGGAAGGCAAGGGCAGTAATTTTATCTTCCTCCTGCCTGTAAAATCCGACCGGGTCGTCATTTCCGGGGATCCCACAATTCCAGATCGGCTATGAATCCCACCTTCATCCTTGCCGGGTACCTGCATCGCGATTATCTTTTATCCGAGCGGTCCCGCTCGCTGATGGACGTGCCAGGCGGGAACCTGCTCCATGCCGCGGCCGGACTGGGGGTCTGGAAATCCGGAATTGGCTTGCTCTCCCGGGTCGGTGAAGACTATCCATCCGATTGGCTTCGTTCATTTGAAAAACGTGGTTGGGATACCCGCGGCATTCATATCACCGGCGACGCCCTCGACCTGCGCTATTTCCAGGCAATCATGGAAAACCAGGTGGTCCAGTACAGCAATCCGGTGGCCTGCTTCGCCCGGCTTGGTCTGCCTTTTCCAAAGTCCCTGCTCGGCTACCAGCCTCCCATTGAAACCGACGATGACCGCGAGTCCTCCAACCCGGCCTCGCCCCATCCTGATGACATCCCCTCCGATTACCTGACCGCACACATTGCCCATCTCTGTCCGGTTGACTACGTCACCGGTACCCGCCTCACCTCAACCTTTCGCCAGGCTTCGGTCACCACAATAACCCTGGACCCATCAGTGGCTTATATGACCAGCAAATGCTTGAAGGATGTGCGTATTCTGCTGGGAGGGTTGTCCGCCTTCCTGCCCTCCGAAGAAGAACTGCGGGCGCTATTCTGGGGCAGTACCGACGACCTATGGGCCATGGCTGAAGCCCTGGGGGAATTTGGCTGCGAGTTTATCGTCGTTAAGCGTGGCCTCCGGGGTCAGATACTCTACGATTCGATCTCAAAGAAACGTTGGGAGATCCCGGCTTACCCTGCCCGCGTGGTGGATGTCACCGGTGCGGGTGATTCCTTCTGTGGTGGGTTCCTGGCCGGATATCAAAAATCCTACGATCCTTTGCGGGCTGTACTTTATGGCAGTGTCTCAGCCTCCCTGACAATCGAAGGCAGCGGCGCGCTCCGTCCCTTGGAGAGCTTACCCGGCCTGGCCCAGGCGCGTCTTGAATCCCTGGACGGTTTGGTGCGGCAAATATAATTTTATGATCAGCTTATCCGCCCGGATACTCAACCTGGCAATCGCCATCCAGCAGATCCCCGCCCCCACCTTCCACGAAGGGGACCGGGCAGAATTCGTGCGCCTTCGCTTCGTTGAAGAAGGACTTGCAGATGTGGAAATGGACGCGGCCGGCAATGTTTTTGCCTGCCTGGCGGGCCGCGGTTCAGGAAGGGGACTGGTGGTCAGTGCTCACCTGGATACCGTTTTCCTGCCCAACATTGACCTACATGTTGAGCGTGAAGCTGACCGTATCCTTGCTCCTGGTATTGGCGATAATTCGATGGGTGTGGCAGGTTTGTTTGGGCTGGTTTGGGCTCTCCGGGAACGCAACCGGGTTTTGCCGGGAGACCTGTGGCTAGTGGCTAATATCTGCGAGGAGGGGTTGGGTGATTTACGCGGCATTCGCGCCGTGGTGGATCGATTTGGATCCAGCCCACTGGCTTACATCGTCTTCGAAGGCATGGCATTGGGACAGGTCTATCATCGTGGTTTGGGAGTTCGCCGCTACCGCATCACTGTCCATACACCAGGTGGTCATTCCTGGATCGATTATGGTCAACCATCTGCCATTCATGAACTCACAGCTCTCTCGACCCGCATCACCGCGCTGGAAACGCCCCGCGCACCGCGCACTACTCTTAATGTGGGCATCATCTCTGGTGGATCGTCGGTCAACACCATCGCCGCTGACGCCATGCTGGAACTGGACCTGCGTTCTGAAGACGCTGGGACGCTGGATGTCTTGACCCGCCAGGTTGAGCAAATTGTCCGCCTCGCGCAAAAGCCGGGCGTGACGGTCGCGGCTGAAATAATCGGTCAGCGCCCTTCGGGGGAACTCGCCACGGATCATCCCTTGGTGAACCTCGCCCAGGATTGCCTGCGTCGCGCCGGCGTCGAGCCGCATCTGAATACCGGTTCGACCGACGCCAACCTGCCGCTCAGCCGGGGTCTCCCATCTATAACCATTGGGCTGACAACTGGCGGGAGGGCGCATACTGTGCAGGAATTCATCAACCTTTCACCCCTGGAAAAAGGGATGGATCAGGTTCTGCGGCTGGTAACGGACATCTGGGATATTTTGTAGTTTAGAAATTGACCTTCCGATGCCTTTCGCTTAGGAAAAAACCATCCTCTGTGAAAAACGGCGAGCATGCATAACATTCACTCTCCCAAGATATTCGGAATTGTCGCCATTCTGATTTTCTTTGTCCTGGTCGCGCTGACTCTTGGAACAGGAAATTTGTCTTTTCCAACAAAAGAAAATATTGGGACGCCGCCTGTTGCAAGTGGAAATTCCACTGGAGACGAGGTCACCGAGCGGATCACGGACGTAGATGGATTCTTGTTATCACCCTCTTCGCAAGTACCTCTATCGTCCAAACCGGACAGTACTCCAACTTTTTATGCAACGGGAACCCATAATGGATCAACCACCGGCACGGCGACTCCTGCCCCGGCGGCAATTCCAACTCTTCCCGGAGATATGCCCCGGATGTAGTTTTGGTTAAAATTGACCTTGCATTGATGGGAAAAAATTTAGAGAAAAGTCTTCAATCGGTCAATACCTCCGGAGGGTCGCAGATAAAAGAGATCGACATCCTGCAGGTGGTTGTTCCAAAAAGCGAGGTCGCAGAAGCCATCGCCAGCCTTTCGGATTGCCCCGGAGTCTCATACGCAGAGCCCGATTACATTGCCCGCATAGCAGACACGATCCCCAGTGATCCGGGCTGGGTAAATCAATATGGCCTGTTGGCGATCCACGCCCCGCAAAACTGGGATAAAAATACAGGTTCCCCTGCAGTGACAATCGCCATCATGGCTACAGGGGTTGAATTGAGTTATGAAGACCTCGCGGGCAAGATCCTCCCCGGTTATGATTTTGTAAATAACGATGCCATCCCACAGGATGACAACGGGCATGGCACCCACGTGGCGGGGATCGCAGCCGCGATCACGAATAATGGCATTGGTGTGGCGGGCGACTCCTGGGGTGCACGCATCATGCCTGTTAAAGTATTGGATGCCTCCGGTGCCGGTTCGATTGCCAACGTGTCTGCCGGGATCGTCTAGGCCGCGCAAAACGGCGTTGAAGTTATCAATATCAGTCTGGGGTGCAAACTCTTTACATGCCCAACCCCCGCCGCAGGTGCTCGAAGACGTCGGTAATTATGCCATGGAGAAGGCGCCCCGCTGGTTGCAGCTGCCGGGAATTTAAACGGCAATTTCGTTTTTTATCCAGCGCACTTTCCACATGTGATTGCCGTGGCTGCCACTGATACCTTCAACAACCATTGGTCGCTTTCAAATTACGGTCCCGGAGTGGATGTTTCGGCACCTGGAGAACAGATTTACTCAACATATCGAGGGAATATCTATCGATACCTGGATGGAGCCTCCATGTCCCTTGCTTTTGTTTCGGGCCTGTCGGCGATCCTGAGAGGTCTTCCCACTTATTCTTCACCTGACCAGATCGCCGAAAAACTAGTATCCTCCGCATTGGACCTGGGGACTCAAGGCCGGGATGATCTTTACGGTTTCGGTTTTATTCAGATAGATGCTGCCATCGCGTCGTTGGAGCCTACACCAACCCCTACGTTCACTCCCACCCCCACCTTCCCCGTTAATACCCCGGCGGTTGTTCTGTCGTTACCCGCCACAGGCTTCACACCTCATTGGACTTCGATCCTGTCGGTCCAACCGGACACAAAGGCATATCCGGACCTGGGGGATTTGTGGCTGGAAATCCCCCACCTGCAGGTTGAACTCCTAATCGTAGGCGTACCGCTGATCGATAATGTCTGGAACGTTTCCTGGCTGGGAGATCAGGCTGGTTGGTTGAATGGGACGGCCTTTCCAACCCACGCAGGTAACTCGGTAATTTCAGTTCATGGTTATGACACCTCTGGCAAACCGGGACCTTTCGTGCACCTGGGTTCTCTCATATGGGGGGATCAGATTATCGTCCATGCTTTTGGGCAGGAGTACGTGTACTCTGTCAGGGAATCCGTTCTGGCGGCACCCAGGGCGGTCTCATCGGTGATCAGGGATGAAGAATACCCCCTGCTCACGTGATCACCTGTCAGGGCTATGATGAAACCAGCAATTCGTACAGCACGAGCATAGTGGTAAGAGCGGTACAGGTTGAGATCAGATAAGAAATAAAAAAAAACCTCCAGGGCTTTTTTAATCTTACTTATGAGAGAATATTTATTTCTTCATCGTGGATAATTTTTAGGAACGCCTCAACAACTACTGGGTCATACATTTTGCCTGAATTTTGTTTCAATTCATCTATGATCCTGTCTTTGGTATACGGTTCTTTGTAGGGACGTTTATCGAGCATGGCTGAATACGAGTCGACCACACTGATAATCCGGGCGCCAAGAGGGATTTCCACCCCTTTTTTTCCGTTTGGGTAACCCAGGCCATCGTATCGTTCATGGCTGTTCTCGATCATTGGAGAAACGTTGGCTAATTTTTTAATCGGGGAAATTAACTCAGCTCCGAGTTTTGGGTGGGTATGCACGATTCTCCACTCTTCTTCGTTTAATTTAGCTGGTTTCTGCAGGATCGTGTCCGGAATCCCAATTTTACCGATATCGTGGAGCAACCCACCCAAATAAATATCATTGATTTCTTGAGATGCACATCCCATCTGACGCGCGGTTTTGGCAGCCCAGTTGGCAATCTGCTGGCTGTGAGTATTGGTGTATGTGTCGCGAATATCAATGGCATTTGCCAACGCAGTCACAGATTCAACAAACGATCCCCTAAGCTCATCATATAAGCGGGCATTCTCTATGGCCACAGCAGTCTGGTTGGCAAGGGTGGAAAAAATTAATTGCTCATCCTGGGTATATGGTTGTGAAGAAAGTTTTTTGCCTAAAGCAAGAATGCCAATTAATTCATCCTTGGAATTTAAAGGGAGGAATATTTCAGCTTTAAACCTTTCCAGTTCCTGCCTCTCTTCTTTCCACAGGGATTTAAATATTGGCGCAAATGACATATCGCGTTCCAAAAGTGGCTGATTTTGCTTGGACTTGGTCATCCATATAACGATCGGATGATCAGCACGAAACCCTGAAGGGAAATGTTTTTTTTCCCCGTCTTCTGCGATGACATGAAAATCCCCTCTTTCAGCTTTAATTAGAATTGCTCCATTTTCTATGTGCAATGTATTGCTGATTTCAGATAAGATCAAATGTGTTATTTTTTCGATATCTAAAAGAGTTGTGGTTGTAAGGCTGAGTCGCTGAAGCATCAACTCAGCATTATATTTCTCCCGGTAGAAAATCCGGTCGATCCAGGCTTGGGCCAGATTGCGAAAGGGGGAAAGCAGGATGGCGCTTAAAGTTCCTACGAGAATGGATACGATAAACACTGTTTTTCCAGTTAATAATTGAAAGGCATTTAGCACCACGGAAATGCTCAAAAAATATATGGCGCTAAAGAGTGCTGTGGTAATTGAATATAATAGCCCTAAACGGACGACCACCCGAATATCCAGCAATTGATGGCGGAGAATTGTGTACGCAATCAGGATTGCAGTTACGCTGTTCGCCGCGATATCGATCGGGTATTTCCCAAGGTCTGTGAAATTGGAAAGGGCTGCAAATATCGTGATGGAAAACCCAATTGTCAGATATCGAATCCGGTTACGTTGTTGGGCATCATGAGTTCTTTTGTGCCCCCGAATCAGGTCATACAGACAAACAAGGACTAGAATGTATGCGGGAACAGCCACCAAAGAAAAGTAATTACCCAACTTATAATGAAGCCCCCCTCCCTGATCCAGGAAAGCAAATTGAACCATCACGTTGGTAAAGTTCGTGATAAGAATCACCAGAATTGCATAAGCAATCGTATAGGGAGCCCAGGTTCGTCGTAAACCGAACATGATTTGAACAAAGAAAAACATGGCCAGAATCACCAAAAGCGGACCGGTGGTCATCACCTTGAACCAGGACAATGTATTTGCAAAACCGGAAACAGTAAGAAAAGCACTTATCGACCATACCGACATGGCAAATAAGTAGAGAGCAAAGATTTTCTTTATACGATTAAACGGCCTGGAATAAACTAGCACTAACGTAAAAATAACCCCGTAAAGTAATGTGGTGAAAATTGTTGTCAGCGTGAGGGTATTCCAATACATTGACTAGTTTGATTCTTTCTTAATGTTCACCAATTTCGTCAGATCTTCATCTGGTGGTTTCATGTGGGGAGGTTTCAAGTGATCAAGGTCGGCTCCAGCCGCCACTTTTGATTTCATATATGCGGCAAAAGAACCGCCTTGAAGTAAAGAGACAGTCACGGGTTCAATGTTAAGGATTTCCTTCATACCGTCATAGTCTGAATAGCGGGTGGAAAAGGATTGGCGAACCATCTCCTGCACTTTTTCTTCAGGGATACTGCCCGGCTTGGCCAATTCAATATATATATGAAGAGTGGGGTATGTTTCGGTGGTTTGTTTTTGAGCCACCCAGTCAACATACTCCAATCCGGTTGCCTCGATCGTTTTCCAGATGCCGTTTTCTGTGAGCCTGAGAATATTTCCCAGATCAATGAGGTCTTTTGAACGTGAGTAGAACCTCATTTGAGGCAGTTCTGAGCCAATCTCCTCGTCACCGTTGGCAATCACTTCAAATAAATCACCCAGCCGGTAACGTACCAGCACACCGCCATTAAAATTGGATATCACCAATTCATAGACCCCCAGATCCAATTCATCGTACAAAAGGGTTTTGGGTTGATAGGAAGGATCGTCTTTATTTCTTTGGTATTCTTCCAGGGGAATAAATTCCAAAAAGGCAATGGCGGGGAAAAACACCATTCCTTTAAAATTCCATGCCTGCATTGCCATGATACCCCCCTCGGAACAAGCAAAACCTTCGAGGGGTTTCTTCCCCCAGAAATGTTCTATACGGTCCTTATATATTTCAGTATCTGTACCGCTCGTAATAATCCCCTTAAGATGCCAAATGTCCTTGGGCAAAATACTGCGCTTCTGGACCTTTGAGATGAATACGGCCTTCAGCAGCCTCCACAAGGTCGCGGGGTTTAGGAGTGCCTTCGAGGGTGTTGAATTGCTGGATTGTTGTTCAAACTGCTCCCCCATCCTTGCCAGGACCGTCGATATTCCAAAAAAATAGTCCAGCCCCTCACTCATGGCGAGTTTAAAACCAACGGCAATC
Source organism: Anaerolineae bacterium (assembly GCA_041480185.1). Lineage (GTDB taxonomy): Bacteria > Chloroflexota > Anaerolineae > Anaerolineales > Villigracilaceae > UBA877. Next base: position 4,653 of record JBGOZL010000005.1, on the reverse strand, counting down.
CGCTCGCGAAATTCCATCTTCTCGCCTTCATCAAGATCAGGCAGGAAAATCACGTCCAGGTTTTTTTCAGCAGAACGGGCGATATATCCAGATATATATGGAGGAGGTGCTGTAGCCATTAAGAACTTTTCATTCCGTTCAATTCTTACCTCTCCTGGCTGGGAACAAGAACTCATAATCATCCCGGCAATGCCCGGATCACACAGTTGGTCATACATTGCCTGTGTATAGGGTATCCATTTGGGTCCAATTTCAGAGCTATGACCGGATGTCCGCGCCCAGACATATGGTTTTTCAGGGAGGCCTTCTTCCGTCTTTTCCTTTAAAGTTTCTGAATAATCCATAGCGCTTGTTAGAGGAGTTTGCCGGCGAAATTCATCCACACTGGCAGGCGTAGTTTTATTCAAAAGGGTACTACCAATTTTTGAAGCACTGAGCAGGTTGATCTGTTCAAGCATGAGCCTTTCCTGAATATCCCTGAATTCTCTCCTGCTTAAGCAAAAAAAACCGCAATGTTTAGCCCATAACTCATCTTTCCGGCCCTCTTCGATCAACTTATAAGACTCATCCATGTTGCTTATCTCCAATTTTTTCCGCTTTTATCAGCAGGGGTGCCGGCACCCAGAAATATCGGGATTTAAGTTCCTGAATCTCAATATTCCGGAAACCGCAATCCATAAGAACGAGATTCCAATCATCCTTGGAAAGAACATTGGAAACTGCGCTAGATTCTGCCCACGCGCGGGTTTTATTTTCGTGTAGGATGAAATAGCAAAAAGCGAAGATCCTGACAATAAACTTCACGGCTGGAATTTTTAATATGTTCGAACCTCCCACATCCGCAATGGTGAGTTTTCCTGCTTTTCGCAGGAGGCGAAAAGATTCACAGATCAATTTCTTGACATCCATATGATGGGTTGCCAGACCGCATATGACTTGAGAAAAGCTGGAGGCGGCATAGGGCATCTCCATCGCCGAGGCGCAAACAAGGTTCCGGTTTATTTGGCTATTCTGATCCCCCAATCGCAGTTTGGCGTGCTTGAGCATGGATAGGGTGATATCCAGACCGTGGATCTGGTTATGAGGATGTCCAACTTTTTCAAGTAGAGCGGGGATGACACCTGTACCGGTGGCAACATCCAAAATGATGTCTTGGGGTTGGATTGATGTTGATGCGATTAAAAGATTAACAAATGCTTGATAGCTCCATCCCCAGAATCGGTTCAATTCCGTATTAACAACCTGCTCATACCTGGGTGCCAATTCGGAAAAAGCTTCGATGATGTTCGCTTTGTCTTCCATATTTATTTTTACGGTATCTTCGATTTTATTCCTTCATCAATAATACCGTAAATTCAAGAAATAAGATATGGATTTGGTGGAAAAACGGATCGGCAGCCGGTGTTGAGTGTCAAGCCGTTATGCAAGCAATAAATACTTCTCTATTGTGCGGAATATCATTGATTCGATTGGGCTTTTTAAAAGGAAAAAGACCGTATTTTCAAATTTCGAAATGAACGGCCATAATGATGGGCGGGTATTGATCCAGAAACCGGATCGTTACTACCTTAGCAAAAGGACCAGAGCGACCAAAACCCCGATAGTCCCAAGAAGTAGACTGATCTGGGGGAAAAGCAGCCTATCCAAAAATCCGGTGTTCCGTTTCAGTTCGCTGATGAGTGAATCAATTGGATCATAAAATTCCGACATAATAATTCTCCTTTCCTCTATTCACAGTATAAAGGAAAAGAAGAATTGTTTTATTAACAGATTTGTAAGAAAGATTTTAAATGGATTTTTAACCCCAATATGTGGGGGGTTATTTTTTTTGACCCCCACCTGTAAAAATTGATGGGAGGAAGCCGATAGAAAGGATGAGATCGGCCAAAAAAAAAAGCCAGCCAAGTTGGTTCATTGCGCCGGTTATTAATCCATTGAGATCGATCACAACCAGTATGCCCAATGTGGTCAGCATGCCATATGACACCAGCCGACGGACTTCTGGATATTGAATTTCCCTTGCCAACCAAGTCATCACAGCCAGGCCCAGCGCACAGGCGCCGAAATTGCGGGTGTTCATGATCCCGGTGAGGTTGGTATCCCGTCCAAGGATTGACAAGCTGAAGGTCGGAACAACGAGAAAAATAACGCCATTAAGGAATGAAAGTATGGCAGCTGCTGAAGTAACTATCTTATATCTCATGATCTGCTTAACCCTTCCCGGATCACCGTAATCTTGAATAAAGCTATTGAAAGTTATCTGGATTATACATTAGGCATGTTGATATATATGTTCACCTGCTGCAGGGACCGGAACTTTTTTGAAAAATTCAGGCGATCTCAAGGACAACTTCTGAACATCAATCCTATTTAATTGTGAATAATATCATCATCGGGTATAATCACCCCGTCGAGTTGTTGGGTGCCCCCCTCACCCAGCGGCTCGACAATTTTTTTATCTGTCTTACCCTTGAGGTCTTCCCTTTTTAAAATAATTATTCCCCAGTGAGGGGAATAATCAAGTTGATTTTTATCTGAATAATTGGCAGGGAAACCTTGCTCCGGCTCTCTGGATCATACCCTATTAATGAGCTGGCTCCGCCGGATGGATATTTCAGTGCTACTCAGCCGGGAGCGCCACCCATCATATCCCGGCAGAGCTCAGGGAATCAAGGAGACTCGAGATCAATGTAGTCAGGTCGGGGTGGGTGATCTCGAATTGAGTGACAGCGAGTTCCAGCCGTTGAGCAATGGATGGATGCAACTGCAGGGGCGATTCCTGTGAACGTTCGAGCAGTGTGCGGATATCCCCATCAAGATCTCTCAGCAACTCGCTGCCCTTATCGTCGATCGATCGCGTTTTCTGAATTTCATCGTGAAGTTGATGGAGAAGTTTGTCAAGCTCTTTGTTTTCCATGGGGACGCGCCTCCTTTACTTGGTCGATATTTTATTCTAGCACTTAAATGGTTTCCATTGAAAACCAGAGCAGTACTGGAGAGGAGCGGCAGCAAGCCTACCCGCAAAACATCCCTACGGTGCTTTTAAACATCGCTTCCCAAATGAAATTGACCTGCCCACCCTGAATGTTATAATTCTTTCATGGGTTTGAGGAGCAGCTATGGACGAGATAAAGACGTTGAACGTTGGTGAAAGCCTTCAGCGCTTACGAGCAGAACGGGGCCTGTCAATGCGCGCTCTCGCAAAAACCAGCGGACTATCCGCCAACGCGTTAAGCATGATCGAGCGCGGACGGACCTCCCCGTCGGTCAGTACCCTGTACAAACTTGCCGACGCGCTCAACGTTCCGGTCACAGCGTTCTTTGGTGCTCCCCAAGAACGCCAGCAGGTGATCCACCTGCGTGCCCTCGACCGTGCCCGGGTCCCGATCGTACGCGGGACCTGGGAAGGATTGGGTGGGGAAAAATTCATCGGACGGGTGGAGCCGTTCGTGTTGAACCTGGAGGCAGGCGGCGATAGCGGCCTGGCGCCTATGGCGCATACCGGTCATGAGTTTGTCTTCTGTCTGGAGGGCAATATCGAGTACCTGGTGGAGGAGAGCCGTTATCCGCTCTCTCCCGGCGACAGCCTGCTGTTTGCTGCCCACCTGGTCCATCGCTGGCGAAATTCCGGGCCAGGACCGGCTACCGTGTTGATCGTCCTCTCCGGATTTTCCGAAAGCGACCACCCGCTTGCAACTCATGTCTCCAGACAGACAAACTAGCAGCGCAATATTTGAATCCGTTTCAACTCGCATCTGCGGCTATTGACCAAAATATTTTTCAATTCGGGGGATTTGTTCAATCCAAAATCAGAGCACGAAATATAAAATGGGTTTGGATTGTTGGAAGACCAACAGACCAATGCAACACAACGGGTATTCCACAAGTCTGCCCAAGCGACGAGCATAGAGACGGAGGGAATTGGACGAGCCTTGCTGGGTCTATTCCGTTTGGCGGGATAGCGAAGCCAGGTTTATCGGGGCGAGGGATGCACTTCCCGAGCAGGAGCGAAAGGTCTGAATTGAGCGACCGAGCTTTGCCGCCGGCGTCTGACAGAGAATGCGGCAGCGGACAGGGTCGCAGTACGCCCCTGTCCGCGTTCTTGCCGTGATCTTGATTTGAAAGCCTTATGGGGCCGGCACGGCTGCGGAAAATGGCGGGGTGTGCCATTTTCCGGTTGCAGCCGTGGAATTAACGATCGTAGAAATAACCTGGCGAATTGTTGTAATACCCGCTGGTAGGAGCACCAAGATATTTGTACTGCATCTTTTGAGTGGCATTGATCGGCATGAGCAAACCCAGGCGAACACTGGCATACATGACGAACATATCATCGGGAGTGTCGTCGGTGTGGATGGCACACGCTTGCGCTGCATCCGTATTGACACCATTCAGATAGATCAGCCTCGAGGTGACCGGCGCACTTGCGCTGAAATCTATATCCGTATAGACCGTGGCGCGTCCATCGGTTACACCGGTGAACGTGGCACACAGCCAGGCGACGTAACCATTATGCAGGTGATGTTGGAAATTCCGGATCGTGTTGGCAGCTGCGGTTCGTATGCTGCCGATATAACGCCTGGTGCCGTCTGCGGTTTTGTTCCTGGCTAGGGCGCTGTACGGGGCTGAAGGGGCGGTAGAACTAATCTCGAT
>JBGOZL010000004.1:0-15692 GCA_041480185.1 Anaerolineae bacterium | reverse complement strand
CTTGATCACGTCCTTTTTCCGGTCAACGATGAACATATATCCATCTTCATCCAGGTATCCGAGGTCGCCGGTATACAACCAGCCATCGCGGAGGGTGATGGCGGTTTCGTTCGGTTTGCCCCAGTAGCCTTTCATCAGCTGCGGGGCGCGCAGGATGAATTCGCCCACCTGGTTGGGAGGCAGATCATTTTCCCCGGTTTCTGCGTCCACCACGCGCAGTTCGACATCCGGCACCGGAATTCCGACTGCGCCTGGCTTGTATAATCCCTGCGTGGGCGTTGTAATCGTTGCCATCATCGATTCGGTCATGCCGAACCCCTCGACGATCCGCCCTCCCGTGGCCTTCTCATAGCGTTTCTTGGTCTCTTCCAGGAGAGGTGCTGCCCCGGAGATGTTCAATTTTAGGGATTTCAAACTAACCTTGCCTGCCTGCACTTTGGGATGGTTGAGCAGGGCATTAAAAAGAGTTGGGACGCCGGGGAGAAATGCTGGTTTGGTTTTTTGGATGGTCGCCAGCATATCATCCGGGTCGCGTGGATTGGGCACTACCGCCAGCGGCGAGCGCGCTACCAGGCCGGTGGGAAATACGCCAGCCATCCCGTAGACATGGAACAGGGGCATGTTGAGCATGATGACGTCGTCCCAATCCTTCAGCGTGTTCGCGAACCATGCATGTATTTGCATGCCTGACATCAAGAGGCAGTGATGGGTGCCGACCGCTATTTTTGGAGTTCCGGTGGTGCCGCCGGAGAACAGCATGATGGCGGAATCATCAGGGCGGACGGTCACCTGCGGGCGGGACGCGCCTGCATGCTTGTGGAGCACGTCTGCCAGCCACATATCCCCGGGTTGCAGGTGAATGCGGTCACCTTCCTTTTTCTCCTTAAGCAGGGTGAATAAAATGCGCAGGGCAGGTGGCAGGTATTCCTTGATGTTCGTGGCGATGACATTGCGGATCTTTGTACGCCCCTGGATTGCCTTGATCTTGCTGTAATAGCGCGTCATGACCACCACGGTTTCTGCCCCGCATTCCTGGAAAGCCAATTCAAGTTCATGCTCGGTGTAGAGTGCATTCAGCGGGACGGCAATCCCCCCTGCCTTCCAGGTTCCTAGCATGGTCAGTACAAGTTGCGGCGTATTGGGCACGACCAACGCCACTCGGTCCATCTTTTTTACGCCCATTTCGATCAGTGCGTTGGCAAAGTTGTCACTCAATTGCTCCAATTGGGCATAGGTCATCACCGAGCCTTTGAAAAGCAGGGCCGGGTGATTGGGGCGTTGGGAGGTTGTTTCATTGACAATGTCAAGGAGTGTTTTTTGTGGATAGGGCTGTAAAGAGTGCGGAACCCCCTGATCGTAGTGCTTTAGCCACGGTTTTTCGTTCATTTTTGTCTCCTCTGGGAAATATTTACGAGAGAACCTGGTTCGAAGAGAACGTTGTCATTTGCGATTACGACTCTGTGACTCATGACAGCGTCATCGCAGGGGAAGCACAATTAAGGACACCTCAAAAGGTGCAAAGGGGTACCATCATTTGGAGTTGGAGATCCGCGAACGCAATGTCGATTTGACGATGTGTTTTGGCTCTCCTGGTCTGTAATTACTATACAACCAAACGAGTCATAATACAACGATGGTTCTGAAATGGCTAAGTATCGTATCTGGCTTGGAACCATCAAGCCCTTCAAGTACTAAATTGCCCACTGATACCAACATACTCCCAGGAGGGAACGCCTTTCTTCTTTTTCTCTCCCAATGAATTTGTTTTTCTCGTAAACAATTAATTCCAGGTTTCGAAATCTTATTTCCTGAATCCCCAGGAGAGTACCCCCAGCAGCACAAGAGCGATCGCAAAGATGATCCCGCTGACCAGCGGGGTAATGGCACCAACTAGTAAAAGAATGGCAAGGATCACGCAAATACCTATAAATATAAATGCTGCTAATTTTCTGTACATTTTCTCCTCAAATGTATTTCTTCGGAAACGATCATGGTCTTGTGGTGGCCACCTTCATGGTCAACCTTTTTAATTATTAACCTAAACTAGCCCATATTTTTCCGGATAAACATATCAGCAAATTTGGGAGCGAACAATAATAGCCATAGTCCCAGTTTGCCTTGCAGCGTCATTACGACTTCACGTTTCCGCTTTGCCACTGCCTCGACGATGATCCGGGTACAGGTCTCCACCGGCATGGCGCCTTCCTCGATTTTTGAGATTTTATTTGTCGGTTTGCCATCTGCTCTTAATGACCGGCTGGTGATGCCAGTGCTGACCCAGCCCGGGTAGATGATCGTCACGCTGACGCTCCTGCCAGCCATTTCCATCCGGATGGACTCGAAAAATTCTGCCATCGCGTGCTTGCTTGCGCCGTATCCGTCAGCTCTTGTGGACGGGAACTTGCCGCGCAGGCTGCAGATGGCTGCCAGGCGTCCCTGGGTTTCTTTAAGATGGGGCAGGGCATGATAAGTGCAGTAAACGCTCCCCATAAAGTTAACCTGGATGACCTTCTCGAATAAAGACAGGTCATGCAGTCTGGTAAACCTGGATGCCAGGGTGATACCCGCATTATTGATCAGCGTATCGATCCGCCCATATTCCGCCACGGTCCCCTCGATCAGGTTCTTGCACTGGGCTTGTTCTGCCACGTCCGTGGGGATTGCCAACGCCTTCCCCCCTCGTTTTCGGCATTGATTTGCCACTTCTTCAAGTTGCCCGGCGTTTCGTGCCGCCAGGACCAGCCACGCCCCCTGGTCGGCCAGGCGCAGCGCCAGGTGCTCGCCGATCCCCGAGCTTGCCCCCGTGATGATGACGACATTTTCGGAAAAAGGGAGTTTGTTCATTTTGGAGATCACTCCTTTTTGGATAGCTGTGGATTGCGTGCCAGGACGGCCTGGATGTCGTCGTCGAGGGTCACCTGTCCGTTGTGACTGGGGTCGTATTTCACCTGGACCTGTACCCCAGTGATCAGCAGGAAGGTCTTGGAAATTCCAGCCTTCATCTTGGCTTCGAAGGGAGCCTCGTTCAGCGGCTCCACCCTTACGGCGATGTCAAACATTGGTTCGCTGGCATAATCCCGGTGCACCCTGATTTTTTGCATTGCCTTGTCGGCAATCTCACGCCCGTTTTCGAGCGTCACCGCCATTGCCTGTGCGCTTTGTTTTTTCCCGAAGAGAAAACTCATCGCTGTCATCCTTTCTGATCCGGGTTGGGTGGGATTGGATTCTGCGTCTGCTCACTTGGAGGAGGATATAGGCGGGTTGGAGGTTGCTCGCTCCACGCAGGCCGCCCACATTTGCACGTAGTCGTGGGCGGAACGGAACAGGGGCGCTAGGTCTTGAGCCGTCAGGCCGCTGTTGCGCATGTCCTGCAGGAAATCCGGCAGCATCCCGTAATGGGCCATCCCGTCCAGGTTGATGTCATAATCCCGGTGCGCCCCCGCCGTGCAGCGGACCAGGGGGCGGTTATCTCCCTGCATCTCCTCCCACTTTTTCCAAATGGCGTCGACTCTCGCCATGAGTTGTGCCAAATCGTCATCGTGACCTGGGCCCTGCTTCGTGGCTTCCTTCCGGGCGAAGTATCCGGCTCTTTTTTCTTTCGGCCAGCCGGCAAGTTCATCATCATTCACTGGGCTTTTATCGTCGGCAGCCCAAAACCCCTCGGTCATGCGGTCCACCCAGGGCTGGTCCTGGTGCGCCTCGATTGCCTCCAAAAATTGGTGCAGGCTGGGCTCAGGGAAATCGCTGGGGAGATGCGCTTGTACTGCCGGGTTGTAACCGGTCTTATATTGGGCGATCGCCTGCCAGATTCTTCCCTCTTCCTCGTCGTAACCGCTTGTCCCGCTGGGGTCGAACCGGTACCAGCGGTGGTCACGGAGCGGTGTATCGTAAGCCACCCCGTTGGTCTGCTGGTCGATCTCCTCCCGCCGGTCCATTTCGCGCAGGGCATCCCGGTGCGTGCCAAAGGCGGCGAAGGAGCCAAAGCGCGGACCGGGCAGGGCTGCCGCCCCGTTGATGTCACTGCCCATCGCCACACCTCGTCCGCCCATTTTGTTTACTGCATACAGGAAGGCTTGCGCCCAGGATGTGCTCGACCCGGCGCACGGATGTGGGATTTTGGCTGTCAGTTCTGGCATGCTGCGGCGCAGCCCGGCGATATCCCCCTGGTTGATGATTGGCGCCACAACTCCTCCCAGGCGTCCGATACGTTCGATCTGGTCCCCGCGCTTGCCGGCTTCGTGGGCAACTTTATGGACATCGCTCGTCCCATATTGCTCGTGCTTTAGACGGTCGAATTCAGTTTCGCCGCTGAACAGCAGGTCGCGGAACCAGCTGTGGGAACAGATCACGGGGTAATGCTTTGCTTCCGCCAGTGCCAGTGCGGAGTCTGTGGATTTTTCCGACATGTGATCGACGTCGATGATCATGCCCCGCCTCATCAGCTCCTCCAGCACTACGGTTCCGTACCGGGTAAGGCCGAGCGTGTTGGCGTGGCCTCCCTGCAGCTTGGGCGCCTGGATGGCTTCGAACAGGTTGCGAACTCCGGGGATCTGGTCGATCAACGTGCCCCGGTGCATGCTGTGCAAGCGCTTTCCGGAGATTGCCGCCGTGCGTTCAAAATCGTCCACCACATCTTCGCTGTCCTGATCCAGTCGGTAACGCACGCCCGTCTCCCAGCGGTCCTCCACCGACCAGCGCTCGCCGTTTAGGAATAAATTCACCGTCTCCAGGAACCGCATGTAGATCGCCGTTCCCCCGAAGGCATTATTGGTTAGGTGGATCGGCGTGACCTGGCGCACTCCCAGTCCATGCAGCCAATCCAGTTCCTGCGCGATCAAGCCTCTCGCCTGGTCGATGTCGCCGTGGCTCAGCTTGTCCAGTTCGTCGAAATTGTGCCAGTTTCCCAGCGAGTCCACTTCCACTCCCAGGATGACCGCCAGGTGGTTTTCGGCGATGATTTTACGGGCCTCTTCGGGAGAATAGGCTATTTGCAGCCAGCCCTTCCCCAGACCGCCGCTATGTGCCTCGATGAACGCGGCCATCTCTTTCATCGCCGCGATCTGCACCTCGATCGCGTTCTTGTCATCGTGAGGCAGGTGCGGGCTGGTCTTGATCGCCAGCAGCTCGTTGTTGACCGCCAGGCAGGTCACCAGCCGCAGCCCGCCCTGGTAGGCGCGGTACAGCCAGTCGATATAGGCTTGCTGGTGGACGAGCGTGGTAAAGCGCGGCCAGATGATGAATTCCGGCCAGCCGCCCCCTGCCGGGTGACCGAATTCCGGGTTGACGTTGATCAAGCCCCCGTGGATCGGCTCGCAGGAACTGAGCGCAAATTCCATCCCCTCCGTCCCCGGGTGCTCCGGGTCGTAGGGCTTGCCCCAGAACGCCTCGCCGCCAAATGCCAGGTGGGCCATCAAATGGGCGTGCAGGTCGGCAAACCCCCACAGGTCCGTGCCCGGGTCGGCTTCCCAATAATCGCCCCCCAGGGGTACCTTGGGAGAGCTTGTGGAGCGTTTTTTATTTGCTGACATGGGGTTTCTCCTTTCTGATTTGTACCTCTAAAATAAATTGTGCTTGCCTGAGAACTAATTATACCGTCACCCCCCTCTGGGATTGCTGCCAGGGATTACGCTTTCTTGGTCGTTGTATGCCCCGTGGACTACTTATCGCGCGCCGTCGATTAGCCTTCGGTTGTGGATGCCTGGGTTGGTAGACCCCCACTTTTCCTCCTCCCGGCAGCTTGATGTGGGTCAGTTCACCCCAGCTTGTTCTCTCCACCGGGTCACAGGGCACTCCTTTATCGCCCATTTCCGTTATGAACGCCTGGATGTCCTTGCATATGAAGAAGAACTCGTGGACATTGTTCTTCTCTGACGGGTGGATTGCCAGTTCTACAGGAGGTAGCCCGAAAATGAGCCACCCATCGCCGGCATCCATGTGCGCCAGCCCTAAAACGTCGCGCAGGAACGCTCGATCCGCCTCGGAATCCTTGCTATAGATGATTGCATGTGCACCGCTGATTAGTTTATTCATGGTTATATTGTACTCTTTCTATAATTCTCACATCCCCATCAAATCACCAGCCGCGCTCGGCCTGCTTGCTGATCTTGCACGTTTTCAGATCAATCGCACAACTCGCATCCTTACTTGATCGTTTAGTGACAATGATCGGGTTTCGTTATTTTATTGCCAAAAATGCTTTTATAGAATTATCACGCCATTTTTCAATGTCGTTGCCCAATGAGTTTGCGTCATAATCTATGGTAAACAGACAATTGATTGCTTCTAACAACATGAAGATTTGAAAGGCATTGAGTACGCTTAAATTTTTCCGAAGAACGTCCAACCTTTGATTCGGAATTAGTTTCACTTTGGAATTCCCATCAATTAAATGCCGAACAGATTCTATTTTGTAACTGAAATGTGAGGCATTATCGTTGAGGTATTTTCGCAAATCTTGATAATCGCCAGAAATTCTTTTTCCAATCACTCCTGCGGAAGGTAATTTGTCTTCAAGCAATTCATTTATACGCGATATGTCTTGTCGAAAATATACTAGTAATTCATAGGTCTCAATCAATGGACGGAGTAAAGCACCGGACTCTTGTGAGAGAGCGTCCAAAGCAAGACTAAAACAGCCTAATGAAAGATGACTAAATTTTGCCAACGTAATACTACAAATTCTGCAAAATTGCCCCGTCTCGCTTTCACCTTTACTACTACTAATTTTTTGAAAAAGCTCTACAAGAGATTCAAGATAGCCAAAGCCTTCCTGCACGACTTTGCCTTCTCTGTATAATTCATTGTCCAGCAAAATCAACGATTTATTTCTCTCAGACCATATTTTCATAATTCACAAGAAACCAAATGATATGACTCGGCAGCACTGGTGGGTCCAGCGAGACCTCTTCCCATATATCGAGCCACCCCCAGTTAATGCGGTATCGCACGAGCAGCGAATCCGCCGTTGTCCCTAATTATTATTTGTTTAGTTGCCAACCAATGCAGCGAACTACTTGATGTTCAGAATGAACTAGCCCTTCTCTTTTCTGCTCTATACGATCACCCAAGTTTATCTTCATAACCTGCCTAGCAATCGATTCAAATGAGTCTAACAAGGGATCTAGGCTGATTTTTGCAGGAATATGTTCGAATCCAATGACGAACAAACCTTTTTTTGGAAAAGTATCCAATTTGGACAATTTGATTGCGTCACCTATGAGACTCACATTCCCGGCATATGGGTGAAGCATATTCACAGACCAATTCTCAGCTTCTTTTCCATTATCACCAAAAGGACGAACTATCTTGAACTCGATTGCCCATTCGTGTTGAATATCTAGGTCTGGTGTCCTTTTGGTTTGTGCAGTTATTCCCTTGGCAGATAATCTCTTAGCAATTTCACCTACGATTTGAGGTTCACCAAATGGGCCGATACCTGGTCGAAATGACTTGTGTATCGGCTTTTCTCCATCAAATTCCTTCAGGATGTCTGCGATCGTTTTTACAATTTCACTATAGTCCATATATTTGTTATGATTCTCCCCTAAAATAGTTTAGCTTGGTTAGATAACGGTTGATTGTATTAATCCGATTTTATAATCGGAGAGTGCCAAATTTGGGTCTTGTAGCGTTTTCCCTGAAATAACTATACAGCAAATCCGCCCCACGTACAAGCTTTGCAAAAATTCTTCCCAGAATAGGCACTACCTTCATGGTCCCGAATCAAAAAAGGCAGGTCGAAAGACCTGCCTTTTTTGATCTGCATTTCAGACGATTTTATTTCTTCCCGCCCTTGCCGTGCCCATGCCCATTTCCGTGACCATTCCCACTTCCTTGCATCATCGTGGTCGCGGCGGGCTCCGTCGGAGGGGTGATTGCCAGCGGATCTGCGTGCCCCGACATGATCTGGCCCAGGTTCTGGTGCGGATCGGTCAATACCGCCCTGCGCAGTTGCCCCCAGTTGGTCGGAGAACTGCCGTCCGGCAGGACGATGGTGCTGAAATCGCCGCTCTGCTTGGCGGTCAGGATCTGGTCGAGCAGGGTTGCGTCGCCGCCCGGTTGGGTCGCCATCCAAGGCGACGCTCTCTTTTTTCTTCCGGCGAATGATCCCGGTGGTGGTTTGATAGGTAGGACGAAGATTTTCGGTGAAGATGATGGTCAAGGGATCTACTCTATTGCTTATTTAGGCGAGTTGTCCGTGGGAATGTATCGTTGAGAGCAACCAGATCAACACCCCAAGGAGCGTCACAGTGAGGATGCCAATAGGCAAAGTGACACCCCACCCTGCTGTCTCACCTCGCGCAGCTTGAACGACGGGCGTGATCAGGATTGGAATCCCGGTCAGAATAAGGAAGACAATGAAAGCTGGCGCAAGGGTATATGCTAGCGGCTTCCTTTTGAGGAGTAGCACACCGGTGACGATGACTGCAGGCAGGAAGAATCCCAGATCGAGGATGTGTACGGGGTTTGTCAGCACACCCATGTCGATCAGGCTCTGGGGTGTCTTGCTGGCTAGCAGGGCAGGCACATCTTCAGAAAGCCATAACAAACCAAAAAGGACTGCCGTGATGAAAAAGACCCAGGCAACAAAGGAAATGGATCGTCGGCTGGAATATGCTGACAGTATGGTCTTGTGGTAAGCTGTCGCGACTCCCCCGATCAGCGAATATACACTCAGGCCAAACACTGCCACCCAAATAAGGAATAATGGACCGAACGGTACCGCGAAGGTGTAGATCACGTAGTTGTAGACAGTGAAGGCCACTACACCCAGCCAGAGAAGATAGGCACGTAGAGAACCGCGTAGCGCCAGGATCGCGAGAATGACCCATGCCGGCGAGACAATCGTCAGGCTGACAATATCCTGCGCCAGTGCCGACGGCAGGAAGACAGGTGTAAGACCGGCATAGATTTTGTCGACCATTAGCGCAATCACGTTGCCGATCACAACCAGAAGGGCTGCCACTAATGAAAGCCATAACCAGATATTGGTGCTGCGGAAAGTGCTTTTGAGTCCAGTTGTGTCGGGGATATTTTGTACTGTCATAGATTTCTCATCCTTTATTCAATTGCTTGCGTTCGTCGCGCATTTCTGCCCCGTTCTTTGGAGGATACTGCGTAGCTTTCCTAAGATCTTTGATTGCATGAACATCATTCAGCATTGTATAAATAAAATAGGTACAACTTGTATGAATCTTGATTGAAATTGTGACATTTGGAAGATGATAACTCTCTCCTCAACATAACTATACATTAAATCCATCCCGCAAACAAGCGCGGTTCCTGTTCCCTGTTCTCGAATCAAAAAAGGCAGGTCGAAAGACCTGCCTTTTTGATCTGCATTTCAGGCGGTTCTATTTCTTCCCGCCCTTCATATGCCCATGCCCATTCCCATCCCCGTGGCTGTGCCCATTTCCTTGCATCATTGTGGTTGTAGCGGGCGCCGTCGGTGGTGTAATTTCCAGCGGATCTGCGTGCCCCGACATGATCTGGCCCAGGTTCTGGTGCGGGTCGGTCAATACCGCCCTGCGGAGTTGTCCCCAGTTGGTCGGAGCGCTGCCGTCCGGCAGGACGATGGTGCTGAAATCGCCGGTTTGTTTTGCGGTCAGGATCTGGTCGAGCAGCGCCGCGTCGCCTCCCAGTTGGGTGGCCATCCAGCATGCCTGGGCTATCTCACCATATCCAAACCCCGCGTCTTTATAAGCTGCCAGTTCGTCTCCATTCAAACCGAGCGCCGTTCCGAAATAGGTTTCCAGCGCATCGATCCCTTTGACCAGGGTGATCGATTTGATAATGAGCGTCGGGTCGATGACGGTGGTTGTTCCGATTAAGGTCCGGTCCGGGGAGATCAGCTTCAGTGCAACTGCTTGTTCCAGGTCCAGGCTGACCACCTGTTCCTGGCTCGCTGCATCGATCAACTTTACGGTTAGCGAAGTGATCTTGGTCGACGGGTCGGTGCTGAATTCAAGACTTTCCACCTTACCGGTTGCCAATACAATGGCGGAGTCCATGGGGTCCGGGATGACCAGGGATTGTCCGATCATCGCCGGGTTGGGGATCACCAGCTTCAGCGTTATGGCGCTTTCCAGGCTGATAGAGATTTTTTGAGACGCGCCTGTCTCATCCAGGAGAGTGACTACCTCAGTGGTGATTTTGGTCACCTTGTCGGTATTCAGGCTCATTTTTAGGATGGTTCCGCTTCCCAGTGTGCTGGTGCCGGTGGCAGCCAGGGCAGTGCTTGCGGGGATTGCTGCCAGCATGGCAATGATCAGTAAGATTGAGATTATTTTGTTTCGGTCCATATTTGTGCTCCTTTCGATATTTCCTTTGGAACCGGCGGGGACATGGATTTCCGCCTCCAACGTGAATTGGATAATCCCCCGAACACAGTGTAGCACGTATTTTCCCGCGCGGCATAACAAAACTGTTAAAGCGGCTTAAATTAGTACTTTTGGCCTATTCGACCGGTATCCTGGTACCCTCGTGCTCCCACCATTGTCCCCGTTGGCAATAATTTTCTTGACGCATCAGAACATTTGTGCTATAATTATGATGCGGCAAGGGGCGGTCATTGGGTACCCTTGCCGCCTGCATTACCGAACCTTAACAGCCAAAACCACATTATGTCGGATGCACTCGTAGGGGTGGACTTTTCCTCCCTGACTAAAATCTTGACCTTTTTGTTCGGAGGTTGTTTGATTTGCAAAAACAACTCCGGGTTGAAATTTCAACCCCCAACAAGGTTCTATATAATGAGGAACCTGTCGAGGCGTTAAGGCTCTAAGGAGGGGAGTTGTTTGTTCCTCAATAACTTCAAAAACAAACAACCACTATTGGGTAAACCTCCCCACTCTTTAAAATTTCTTCTAAAAATCAGTCACTCGTATATTGTCGTTTTCGCGAAGTAGTATGCCAGCAGGGGGATCCATACTCCTTATTCCTCAATCCCCCTTCCTCCTCACCTCCAGCACCGCGATCTTCGTCGAATGGTTGAACGGGCTTGGGTCCGTGATGGGTGTTCCCCTCCTGGTTTCCGCATACCCAACAAAATCCTCCGGAACCGGGATCAGTTCCGCGATTTTCAGGTACCCGTCCGCGCACAACGCCTCCAGGGTCTCCATGTACTCCTTCCCGCTCACGTATAATGCGTTGTTGACCGAGACCAGCCAGCCGCCGTCGTTCACCAGCGGGCGTACCTTGTTGATCAACCGGGCGCTGTCCGTATTAAGGTCCAGCGCACCTTTGGAAGTAGATGAAAAAAAGGGAGGGTCCACCAGCACGCAGTCGAAGCGTTCCCCCCTGCGCTTGAACTGGTTCACCTGGCTCCAGAAATCCCCGATGATAAAATCCGCCTTATGGATCGGGAACCCGTTCAGGGTGTAGGTGGTCTTCGCCAGGTTGAGGAATTGCCGGCTCAGGTCAAGTTGCACGGCATGGGTTGCTCCTCCGGCGCAGGCCGCGGCACCCAGGCTGCCTGTATAAGCGAAGGTATTCAGGACGGTTTTTCCGCTCATGTGCTCACCCAGCCACACGCGCAGGTTCCGCGTATCCAGGTACAGGCTGGCGTCCTGGTTCATGCACAGGTCGAGTGAATACCAAACCCCGTGCTCCTCCACCTTCCGGTCGGGTTCTTCTCCGAACAGGAGTTTTCCCCGTTTCTCCTCGGCCGAGTCGCTGGTCCTGGTTTTGACGATCCCCGCCCGCAGCCAGGGCAGGCGTTCCCGCAGAAAAGGTGCCGCTTCCCGTACAAGGGGAAGCCCCTGCTCCGCACCCTCGGCGTAGTTGTACAAGACGGCGGTTGCCGCGTACAGGTCCACCACTAGGTCAGGACAGCCCTCTAAAAATCCGTTGAACAGTCGCAGGGCACTCCTGTGCCGCTCGTCGAACTCTGCCTCCCTCGCCGCGATCGCTTTTTCGAGAAGGGGAATGATTGGATCAGCCATTGGAATCAATTTTCATTGGGTAGACCACCAAATTTTGTAATGTAATTTATTTACCTTTAGGTGTCGCTCGTCCCCCATCGCTTGTCCTTCGCACTTTGGGGGATTGGGGATAATGTCTTGGCGGTACCAATTTCGAACAATTACATTCCTACGCATGCACCGGCGGTTCCACCGCGGGCTTTCCCGGGCTCGCCAGCCAGCCCTCGTAGATCCGCAGGAACACCACTCCGCCCAGGATCAGCATACTGCCGATAATTTGGATCCAGGAAAAGCGTTCCCCCAGCAATACATACGCGATCACTGCGGTGAAGGCCGGTTCCAGTGTTACCACCAGGTTTGCCACGCTGGAAGGCAGGTAGGTCAGGCTGACGTTGTATAACCCGTAGCCTGCCAGCGTCGGTCCTGCCGCCAGCAGGAATAACACCCCCCACCCGATCCATTCCTTTCCGAGCCAAATAAAGTCTGCCGGGTGGGTGGCTGCTCCGGGGATGTGCCCGCCGGAGAACAGGTTGAAAGCCACCAGGAGAACCGCCGCGACCCCGAAGGTGTAGACCTGTGCTGTCCATGGATTGAGTCCCCGGTTGGAGGCGGAACGTCCCATCAGGGTGTATATGGCGTACAACAGGCCGGACAGGATTCCGGTGATGATGCCCAACAGGTTAAGCCGCCAGGCTGCCGGGTCCAGTGCGTTTGAAACCAACACGCAGCCTGCTAAACTGAGCGCCACCGCCAGCATTTTGCCCCAGTCCAGCCGTTCCTTGAGGAACCACCACCCCAGAAGGGCGGTGAACCCGGCTGAACAGTAGGCCAGCACAGTGGAAACTGCTGCTCCATTGAGCGAGACCGAAAGGGTCCACAGGGAATTGAAGATCGCCAGCACCAGGCCAAACAGCACCAGGTAGCCCAACTGCTCCCGGCTCACCCGCAAAGGTACCCGACGCCCCAGCGCCAGGATGGGCAGCAGGGTCAGGAAGACGAACAAGTCCCGCCAACATGCCAGGATGAGCGCTGGCATCTGGTAGGTCTGGGTCAGGTAGCGGATGAAAATGGCTGTGGTCGAAAGGAACCCCGCGCTGATCAGGGCAATGGTGTAGCCGCGGGTGAGATGAGACTTGCTGGTTGTGATGGTGGACATAAATGCTAGGGTTTCCTCGCTACGAAGATCAGTTCACCGGGGTATTTCGACCCGTATGGGCTCTTGTCGTAATCGGCATAAACCTGCTCCACCTCGAACCCGGCCCTTGTCAGCAGGTGCTCGGCTTCGAACTTGAAAAAGTATCTCATCGGAAAAGCCTGCACCATCCGCTCCTTGCGGCCGTCAGGATGGGTGACGTAATAGACCAGTTCCGAGTGGATGATCTGGTTGAACACGTCCCTGGCTGCCACCATGTGGCGGCGGATGACGCGCCGGCCGTCCGGCATGCTGAACTCGGGTTCTTCAGCCATTTCCTCACCGATGGGTTGGTTGGCCAGTGCCTCCAGGGAAGGGTTGAAAATATCCAGGATGATTTTGCCGCCCTTTTTTAAGTGTTGGCGGATGCAGTCCAGGCAGGCGATTTGGTCCTCCACTGTTGTCAGGTGCTGGAAGGGTCGGAACGGCAGGGTGACAAGCTTGAACTTCTGCTCGAGCGCGAAATGGCGCATATCTCCTTTCATCAGCCGGACCCGAGAGCGGACTTCTTTGGGTTCAGCTTTGAGCCGCTTCCGGCAGACCGCCAGCATGTGCGGCGACAAGTCCAGGCCGGTGATCTCTACGCCGGCTCGTGCAGTGGGGATCAGGACACGTCCTGTGCCGCAGCCCACCTCAAGCACCGGACCTTCCGCCTGTATTGCCGCTTCGACAAAAAAACTCACGTCCGCGCGGTTCTGGTAGGGGACGATGTAGTCATACAGTTCTGCAATGAACGCGTATTCGCCATTATTTTTTGAATCGGTCATGGTGGTTACCTTAATCCTAATCTCTCGTTCTTTTCCAGAAGTTGAATGGCCTCCCGGATGCGCCGCTGGCGGGTCTCTTCCCGCTTCGCCTCCGAGATCCAACCGATGTAATTTCTTCGATGCGATGGTGGAAGAAGGTTGAAGTTTTCCCAGGCTTTCGGGCTGGTCATCAAACCTGTTTTTAGCCAGTCCGGCAGGGGCAGGGGTGCCCGTTTCGGGGGTGCAGCTTCCGCTGCTGGCAGGTCGAAATCCACTGTGGCGAGCCCCGCTTTGGTCATGCGCCCTTCCCTGGCCAGTTTCGCCACAAGGTGCTTGTTTAGTTCGGACCACTTGCTGCTTGGCCGGCGCGGGTTAAATTTTCGGGCGTATTTCTCCTCGTCGATTTTCTGGATGAGACTGTCTATCCACCCGAAGCACAATGCCTCTTCGAGCGATTCCTGGTAGGTCACACACGGTTTACCAGCCTCTTTCTTGTAATAGACCAGCCAGACTTCTTTCTCCGTGGTGTGATTATTTTTGAGCCACGCCCGCCATTCGCCTCGGTCTGTTGCATAAGTACTTTTAGTAATTTCCATGTTTGCCAGTATACAACAAATAATTCAATTACAAGGCATTCCCTAAATATTGGTTCTTTCCCTCGGAGCAGTATAATGGGTCAGTTCGCCATATTGAATCAATGGAGACTCATGATCCAAGCCCTCATCTTTGACTTCGACGGTCTCATTCTCGACACTGAAACACCCGAGGTGCAAATCTGGCAGGACCTCTATTCCCGCTACGGTCAGGAATTCCCGCTTGATGAATGGGTTCGCACCGTGGTGGGTTCCACCGTTGCCAATCTCGACCCGGTCACCCAGCTTGAAAAACTCACCGGTCAGTCGCTTGACCGCACCGCACTGCAAGAACAGGCGCATCGTACCCGCCTGGATTGGCAGGCTTCCCTGCCACCCATGCCCGGCGTCGTGGACTACCTGGACTCAGCCAGCCGCCAGGGTCTCCGACTGGCAGTTGCCTCCAGTTCCCCGCACGTTTGGGTGGATGCCTACCTGAAGCGTCTGGATTTTTATGATCAGTTCGACGCAATCATTTGCCGCGAGGATTCCTCCCGCCTCAAACCCGCCCCGGACCTGTTCCTGGCTGCCCTCTCTGCCCTCCACCTCCACGCTGACCAGGCGCTCGCTTTTGAAGATTCCCCCAATGGCGTCAAGGCTGCCCAGGCTGCCGGGTTGCGCGTGATAGGTGTGCCGAACTCCATTACAGCCCGCCTCGGTCCCCTGCCCGCGGACCTGGCACTTGCCTCCCTCTCTGACCTACCCCTGCAGGGAGTTCTGGCTCACTTCGGTGACACGCTCGCGATCCGCCCGGAAACCCTGTATGACCTCCCGGTCATCCGCATGGTTGAAGAAGCCGCATTTGACCGTCCCGCCGAGGCCACCTTGGTGGATCTGGTACGTGAACGCGGTAAATCCACGCTCTCCCTCGTTGCGGACCAGGACGGTCTCGTGCTTGGTCACGTCCTGTTCACGCCCGTAACTTTAGTGCCTCCGCAGCCGGTCGTTCGTGGGCTTGGGATCGGTCCGATTGCCGTCCTGCCTAAATTCCAGCGGGCGGGCATCGGTTCCCGGCTGATGCGAGCCGGGCTGGATCTCGTCCGCCGCCTTGGCTATGCTTTCGTCGTGCTCCTGGGCGACCCGGCTTATTATTCCCGCTTCGGGTTCAAGCCCGGGCGTGTGTTCGATTTGACCAGCGATTACGGGGACGGCGACGAATTCCAGGTGCTGGAACTTCTCCCCGGTGCGATAGCGGGTATGG
>JBGOZL010000003.1:0-15700 GCA_041480185.1 Anaerolineae bacterium | reverse complement strand
TGCCTTTTGGTCCGATCCGCCGCGACCTGGTGGATGGGACGACCATCACTCTCGCGGACGGGCGCAAAGTGGGACCGGATGAGGTGCTGGGGCCGCTTTAGCCCGGCGTCCGGTTCGTTTACGTCGGCGATGCCGGACGCACCGAAGACCTGGCTGCCGTCTGCCAGGATGCCGAGGCGCTCGTCATTGAGTCCACCTACCTGGAAGAGGAAGCCGAAATGGCCAGGCAGTTCTCGCACCTGACCGCCAAAATGGCGGCTGAACTGGCAGCGAAGGCGAATGTGCGCCAGTTGGTATTGACCCATCTCTCACGCCGTTACCGAGAAAAGGACGTTCTGGCCGAAGCCCAGGCTGTTTTCCCCAACGTACAGGTGGCGCGCGATTTTGACGTATATTCATTTAAACAGGAAGGCTGAGCATGCCCCGTTTCGAAATTGACCTTAATCCGCTCGAGCACATTACCTCGGATGCCATCGGTAAGCCGGGCGCACGTGTTTTTTACATTCAAGGCTGGCGCAAGACCGACCCCCAGCCGGTAACGATCATCATTGAAAAAGTTCAGCTCCAATCCCTTGCTTTGGGCGTGGACCAGATGCTGGCTGAACTTGCCAAGCAAAAGCCGGAGCTGATGGTAACTGTCGGTGAATTCGATCCGGATAAAATGCGCATCAGCCCGCCGGTGGACCCGCTCTTCCGCGCCGGGGAAATGGGACTCGGCTACGACGCTGACCACGACATGATCGTCGTTATGCTGCGCGAGGTGGTGATGGAAGACCAGGATGCGCAGGAAGCCTCCGAGGTCCGCTTCTGGTGCACACGTACGCAGATCCGCCTGCTGGCGGACTGGAGCAAGGAAGTCATCAAGGCCGGGCGGCCCATCTGCCCGCAGTGCGGGCAGCCGATGGAGCCAGAGGGTCATTTTTGTCCCAAGAAGAATGGGCATAAGCATTAAGGCCTGACCTGCTATACTCGGTTGTATTCCCGTTTATCTAAGTGGTTTTGTGTTCGTTTGTGGCATCAGCTTCTATGACTGATTCACCTGAAATTCTTCGCCTCGACCTTGAGCATGGGGAGATCGCCCTTAAAGGTCAGTTCATGCTCGGCTCGAATTACACTTTCCTCGTCACTGTCACGCATGACGGGCGGGAAATCCAGGCGGTTTACAAACCCAGGCGCGGCGAACAGTCACTATGGGATTTTCCCGAAGCCTCCCTGGCCAGGCGTGAAGTTGCTGCCTACCTGGTCAGTCAAGCGCTTGGTTTCTGCTTCGTCCCGATTACGATCCTGCGCGACGGCCCCTTCGGTCACGGCTCGCTTCAGGAGTACATCGATCACAACCCCAATCTGCACTATTTCACCCTCCAGCCTCCCGACCGGTCTCGCCTGCGTGAGGTGGCCTTGTTCGACCTGCTGGTCAACAATGCCGACCGCAAGGGTGGTCACATCCTGGTCCAAAAGCGGACCCGTAAGCTCTACCTGATCGACCACGGCTTGTGCTTCCATGTTGAAGACAAACTGCGCACAGTGATCTGGGATTTCGCTGGGGAGGCCTTGCCTGCTGGGCTGGTCAATGCGCTGAAAATGTTCCAGGATCTCTTGCACTTGGGCCTGTCGGCTGCGCTTCAACCGTACCTGACCGTGCAGGAACTCGCTGCGCTGGAGGCCCGCACCGAGGCGCTCCTGGCAAACCCGGTATTCCCGCAGCCTCCCGATGATAGGCGCTCGTTCCCTTACCCACCCCTGTAAGTCCGAACTAAGTTCTGCCCGGACAATACTTTGGAGAAATCCATGACCCATTCCCGTCTCGCCCTGATCGGTTTCGGTAACGTCGGACGCGCACTGGCCCGCCTGCTCCTGCGTAAAGAGTCTGAACTCAAAGAAAAATACGACCTCACCTTCCGCGTGACCGGGATTGTCACCGGTAAGCACGGGGTTGCCATCGACCCGGATGGCCTTGACCTCGAACAAGCCCTCGCATTAGTGGAAGGCGGCCAGTCCTTATCCTCGCTGGCAAGAAAACCCGTCACCGAATCGCTTGATTTTGTCCGTTCCGTACCAGCGGATGTGCTCTTCGAGAACTCCCCCGTCAATGTTGCCACCGGGCAACCAGCCATTGACCACCTGAGGGCAGCCTTGGAACGCGGGATGCATGCCATTACGGCCAACAAGGGTCCGGTCGTCCACGCCTACCGGGAACTGACCGCTCTGGCGGAAGCCAGGGGCCGCAAGTTTTACTTCGAATCCACGGTGATGGACGGGGCGCCCATCTTCTCACTCTTTCGATCCGCCCTGCCAATTGCGCAGTTGACTTCATTCCGCGGTATCCTGAACTCCACCACCAATCTCATTCTCGGACGCATGGAAGCCGGCGGAACCTTCGAGGACGCCGTACGATATTGCCAGGAGATCGGCCTGGCTGAGACCGATCCCTCCGGCGATGTGGATGGCTGGGACGCCTCCATCAAGGTTGCCGTTCTGGTCACGGTCCTGATGGGGATACCCTTCAAGCCTCAGCAGGTGGACCGCACCGGCATCCGCGGCATCACCGCGAAAATAGTGGCGGAAGCCAGGGCTCAAGGTAAACGCTGGAAGCTGGTCTGCAGCGCTGAAAAAGTTGGGAATGACGTTAAAGGCCGCGTGTCGCCGGAACTCGTCTCCCCCTCTTCACCTCTCTACAATGTGGAAGGCTCCTCGTCCATCGTGGAGTTCCACACTGACATGTTATCCAGTCTCGCCATCGTCGAGGGCAATCCCGGTCCGGAGACCACGGCCTACGGCCTGCTGGCGGATTTTATCAATGCTGTGAAGAACCATTGAACAGGGGGATGGGGTAAATATTTACGTAACCGTAGTAACGACTTAGCGGAGTACCCTTTAGGGTTAGTCGTTCGAAAATAAACCGCGAGGGCCAATAGTGATTCCATCAAATATGTGTTCTTATTAATTTTTGGATTTATTGATACCTAACAGCTTCTGCCAGTATCACCCGGGACGATGGGTATTTTGGCTGAGGTGAGAGAGGGCCGGCGGCAGACAGGTGAGCGTCGAGGTTGAAGTTGGTTTAGTGATATCCATTAAGGATATGAAAGGGGATGTGGCGATTGGCTCGAGTGTGACTGCGGGGAGGAATGGAGTGGTTGTGACAGCGTTGCCGACAATGATTACTGCTCCCGACGAGTTTTACAGGCGGTAAAGCCGCTAACACCCCAAACACCGAAAGGTTGTGAAAACCGTGACTTTTTAGGCAATACTTGCCTTAATCAGAATAAATGCACATAATTTTCCCTTCAGCGATCTGGATTTGTCCCTTTTTACCTGCTTCCCCGATTTACTTAAAGAAATTAATACCAATTACCCATGGGAAAAGGATATTCATGCCCGAAAAAATAACACGAACGTCGTTAACTGAAGATAGCGAGAAACCTGATGAAGCCAGCCTGATTGCGGCTGCAAAAAAAGATCCCGCGGAGTTAGGGAATATCTATCAGCACTATATTCAGTCCATCTTCCGGTATCTTTACAGCCGGATCGGCAGCCTCCCGGAATCCGAAGACGCCACAGCCCAGACCTTTCTAGCTGCTTTGGAAGCCCTGGACCGTTATAAGCACCGTGGGCACTTCGCAGCCTGGCTGTTTGCCATTGCGCGCCGGAAAGCAATGGATTCCTTCCGGACGCGGCGGCAAGCACCATTAGAAAACGCAGAGAATGTTCCAGTGGATACCGACGTGCTCCAACAGGTGATCCAAACAGAGCAAATCGCCGCCCTTGCAAAATTGATCAGCACGTTAAATGAGGAAGAGCACGAGCTGATCCGTTTACGCTATATCGCTGAATTAAGTTTTTCAGAAATCGGGCGGCTGCTGAATCGCAGTGAAGAAGCGGTGAAGAAGTCATTTTACCGGCTGCTGGCCCGGTTGCAAAGCCAATTGGAGGTATCTCATGAATGATTTTACTCCTTCCAATCAATTGGAAGCTAAGATCCGGGCCGCTGTGGCAGTGCCTAAAGCTCTCCCAGAGTTTGTCAATCGGCTTCATGCCGATCTGATGCATCAGGCTGGCTTGAAAAACCGTCAAACCTTGCGACCGTTACATATACGGCCAGCTTGGATTGTATTCCTTGTTGTAATCACCTTGCTGATTGCATCAACCTTAATCATTGGCCCCCTGCGCGTCTATGCCACCCTACGCCAACTCCTTGGTTATATCCCCGGTGTGGGGATTGTGGAGCAGAGCAATGGAATTCGCGTGCTGGCCGAGCCAGTCTCGGTGGAGAAGGATGGTATCACTGTAACGGTGAATCAGGTTGTAGCCGATGCAACCCATACGTTTGTCGCTTACAGTGTAGACGGCATTCCACCTTGGGACAAGCCCGGCTTTCCAATTTGTACCGATCCGCCATCTTTGCAATTGGCAGACGGAAGTACATTGAGTTTCCTGAGCGGCGGGGGAGGTGAAATAGGACCTGACAAACCGATGAATTTTACGACGACCTATAACTTTCCACCCCTTCCAGCGGATGTAAGGGAAGTGCTGTTCCTTTCACCCTGCCAGATGCCGCCCATCCAACTCGTCCTCATACTTGCCCCGCCTAGTTTTGTGACACCGGTAGCGGAAATTGAGGCCACCTTCGTGTCATCCGGTCCACATTTTTCAACCACCACACCTGTTTCGGAGGAAACCTATACAACTGTACCTTATGACCCTTTAATCCCGGCCACGCCGACGTCCGTTCCGCATAGTTCAGGGTTGTATCTGGACCAAGTTATTGAATTGGATAACGCTTACATTATGGTTGGTAATTTTACCGATGCGGGTGATCTGCCAGGTGTGCTGTCGGTCGGTTCGCCTGAAGCTGATTCGATCGAGTATCCAATGCAAATTACAGATGCGGCCGGGCAATCCGTAAGTTACAAGTCTCGATATGATATACGTCCGAAAGTGGAGTGGGGAGCCGTATGGTATTGGGCTTATGAAATTCCCAAGCCGGTCAACGGCCCGCTGACACTGACGCTAGCCAGTGTTCCCATCAATCAGGAAAACAGCATACAGTTTCCGCTGGATGTTGGACAAGACCCACAGCTGGGGCAAAAATGGGAACTGTACAGGACGGTTAACCTCCGCGGGTATGACTTTGTAATCGAAGACATCGCTAAGGTAGAAAATGGCTATAGCATTCGCGTTCACACTGACGCCTCTGTGCCGGAACTATCACTTAACTTTTTCGTGGCTGGAGTTGACTCGACTCAAGGCGGAGGAAGCGTTATAAGACAAACGCAAGAGGTTATTTACAATGAAACAATAAATTTCGATTCACTACCTTCCGGTAATCTGACTTTTTTGCTGACGCTTAATAAAATCATACAACTCCCTGGCCCCTGGACGTTAACCTGGTCACCACCTGTCCCGTGAATTAGCACAAGCCCGTTTGACAGGTTTGAATTCATCCGTCTGCCCCTCTATAAGAGGGAGGAGCAGTTAGGTGTCGGGACATGGATAATGCTTGTCCCGACCAAGTTCAGGGAGTGGTCGCCCCCGGCTGGATGGGTATTTCGATCGTCAACGGGATCTATCCTCGCAGCATTTGAGTTGCAGCATCTGCCAGGCGCAGGTACCAGTCGCTGGGTAGGTTAAGGCTGTCGGCATCCAAGTCAAGAATTTCCTACCCCTCATACTTTTCTCCTCCTGCTGCCCTGGGAAGTAGATGATTGGACGTTTGCGGGAACCAGGCGCTTGGCAGCATATGGCCTAATCCAGGAAAAAAGGTCTCATCGGGCTCCACTTCTCTTTCCACTCTTTCTCCACGAGCTCCATGACAGATGCCGGGAGCGTCGCGGACATTGCAGTTCTTTCAGCACCCGAGAGATTAAATAGGACAAATGGAAGCACCAGGAAAGGGGGACCTGCGTGCGCTTGCGAATGTTTTGCCATCGAAACACTTATGTCGGCTTGCTCCTCCGCGGTCATCACCCTCGCTATGGCGTTGGAACCAAAGGAAGTCTCCTCTACTCCAATGTGTGAGGGCCAGATCGCCATTATTTTCCGAAGACCATCAACCACACCGCCAAGTCCGGACACTGGGTTTGCTCCTGCAACTTCGGCAATCGCTTTACTCACCGTGGTCAACGCCGCCTCGATCTTTTTGTGGTCGGCGGCTAATCGCACATAAGGTGCTGAAGGGAGTCGTTCTTTCAACGCCGGGAAAGCGACTGTGTCTTCCCCCAGGTGATGAGCCGCCAGAACAGACCCCAGGCTCTGGATATAGTCGCTGAACCCACGCTGAATGCCTTCGCTTGTGAACCCATCAGCGAGGAATTCCTTTCCTCTGGTCACTCCAACTGTCAGTCCTCGGGTGATGACTTTGTGGATCCGAAGAAGATCCTGGGCAAGGTTCGGAAGGTTACTGTCATTCGGCATCATATGTGCTCTCCTTCGATCATCGAATCTGTCAAGTGTGTTACCCCAGGCATTTCAAGTCTTGGTTTGGCATTGCACCCCTGATTAGATCTTCACCAACTACGGGACCGGCGAGCTTATTGCTCTTTATCGCACAATAATATCAAAATATGCATTCATCCGTCAACAGGCTGAATGAGTTTCAGGAAAATATTCGAGGCCAGTATTCCCTATCTGGGTGAATGGATTGTCCCGGACCATGTTCAAGGAGTGATGGTGCCCGGCTGGATGGGTATCTTGATAGTCAATGGGATCTCGCCGCGCAGCATTTGTGTGGCAGCGCCTGCCAGGCGCAGGTACCAGTCGCTGGGCAAGTTAAGACCGTCGGCATCCAACGGGACCAATTTAACACCCTTTGGCTGGTCATTGCCCGTCGCAGCAAGCTTGTACATGGCAGTGCCTTCATCCACTTCGTCGAACATCGCATTGTAGATCATGGGTACGTCGATCGAAACTGCGTTGTAGATCTGCCGCCAATACAAATTTCCTCCCCGCCGCGGGATGGAGTTGAAAACAGTACCGATAGAATTTTGATTGGAAAACCCCGGAAAAACAACCGGCATATATTCCGCTCCGCAATGTCTGGCTGCCGCCATATCCAGGATCATCTTCGATTTATACTGGTCCACTTGCACATCGCTTTTAAACCGGTCCACGGTCCAGGGGCTGATGACGTTCAGGGCACAGTAGTATTTTGCCCAGCCAGGGTCGGAGAGGGAGTCTTTTTGCAGGGAGCGCCACTCCGTGGGCACCCCCCCCACCAGCGTAACCTGGCGGATGGGGTCTGGGTTTTTCTCAAAGAAATTGACCAGATCCATCGCCTGTTGGGGTGTGCCGGGGTGATTTGTGAATCCCAGTCCCCAGATGGCCACCACCGGTTTACCTTTTTGGTGCAGGTAGGAAGGGCTTTCCGTCACTTTTAAAACATCCACCAGGTACTTCCAGTCATTTTCAAGCTCGCCAACGAATGTGCCGGGATTCATACCACTGGTATCGTACATGATGGCAAAAACCCGCCTGGTGGCTTCGGCTCCCGCGATTACATTTTTTGTCACTACGTTGCGCTCGTCAAAATATACCGGCTTGGACAGTTCCGATCCAAAACGCTGCAGGAACACACCATCGATCCCGTACTGGCTCATCCACTCGAAATGGCGCATCACGGTTTTTGGATTGTAGGCGGAGTACAGGTAGGCTGGTTGTCCGCTGGGGAATACCATGTTTGTTAAACAGCGTTCGCCCGGTGCAAGTTCGCTGGTATCCGGCCACATCGCCACCTTGAAATTGGCTGCATCGGGGACGTTGCTCGTGAACCAGTGAAAATACCCGTTGACCAGGGATCCGTCGCCGGGGCATGTGAACCAGCCCTGGTAGCCCATCAGCAATTTGTGTTCCATGGTGGATGCATCCACTGCAGGCAGGGGGATCGGGGTTTCGGTTAGCACTCTGGTAGGAGAGACAACCATTGTGGGCACAGGTGAGTTGGTGGGGACAGGTGAATTTGTGGGCGCGGGTATTGGAGAGGCTGGATTCGGCGTACAAGCCACAAGAAACATAACAGCGAGGAGGACGATAAATCGCCAAATTGTGGGATTTATTTTCGAACGTCCGAACATGGATCTCTTCGCGGTACTACCTGGGACGACCCGGTTTTGAACCGGTTTTATCCGAGGGAGTCGCAGCCTTCCAGGAACTTTGTCAATTGGCGTTGCCATGTGTATTGCATTTTTATCATAGGATGCTCAAGAGGGCAATTATTCCGAATCCAATGATGATCGCTCCTGAAATCCTGTTGACCCATCGCAACAGGCTAGGACTGAACCTGGCCCGAAATAATCCTACCGCGCTGCTCAACAGGAGCCACCAGGATGCAGAACCCATGAATACACACAGGACCAATACTCCCGCCGATTCATAATTCCCCCGAGCAGCCGCCAACCCCAAGCCGGCAAATATCGCCGCGAAGGAAATGATCGTAATCGGGTTTGTGAGCGTCAGAAAAAACGTCGAACCATATGCAGCCAGGAGACCGCTGCCTTTGCCTGTCGTGGCTTGGTCGGCCGGTTTTGCCAGCATCGTTCTGAGACCCAAAAAGCAGAGGAAGATCCCGCCGACCAGCCGCAGCCAGACTTGCTGGCTGACAAGGAAATTTGAAACGAATGCCAGGCCAAATCCGGCTATGCTGCCGTAGATCGCATCCGCACTAGCTGCCCCCAGCCCTGAAACAAGTCCGCTTGCCCACCCCTCTGCCAGCGTCCGTCGGATACACAACACGCCGATCGGTCCTACCGGCGCGGCGATCGAGAACCCGATGATGAGACCTCTAAATAAAAAAGTGATGTCCATTAAATCGCCTGAATTAATTTCACTTCCGTTGTGTGGGCCTGGGAGGTTCCCTCCACCCCCATAAAGGGGAAAAAGCACCGGTAATACTTGTCGATAACATCTATTTTTGAGATGGCTTGCTACACAAATCCTTGCGCTCATTTCGCTTGAATCTTAATTATCGTCCCATTCCCGTTTGCGTCTGGAACGGTTGCCTGAACGACTGTCTGGCTGTTGATGTCATAATTACCCGAAAAACTTGCCTCCCAGTGACCGTCGCCGGATGCCGCTACTGATAAATATCCTTTAATATCCATGCCTATATCCCCCAGGTTAATATTTATTTTGGCTCCGGCTGGGGCGGTCCCTGATAAGCTATCGCTGACCGGATCAACCACATCGACCGTCAGGGGGACGAGAGTGACTGAGCTGATTTCCGCTCCAAAATTGACTTCCACATCCATCCCTGGTACGAGATCTACATTTACTTGCTGGAATAAACTGCCATTTTGGTCGGTCAGGGTGCTTCCCGTAAATATTAGCTCGCCGCCTGGAGTGGCAAATACGCGGATCGTCAGCAGGGCATTGGCAGGCCAGTCACTGCCGTCGACAGCGTTCAAGTTAAGAAAACCACCGATAGTTTGGTGAATCTCACAAGTGCTGATTTCAGCACTGATAACGGCGGGTTTTGACTGGTTCACCATTTGATCGTTCACCTGGGGGGAAACCAATTCAGAGAACTTGGGTATCAACGGAGAGAGGCTTATTTCACCGGAATCAAGTTTCCCTTCGTGCACACCTCCCTTGAATTCTCCCCTTGCCATTGCGTCCACGGCAGTGGCAATACTCTGGTCATAGCGTGTCTTCATGGAAGATATTATTGCACCTGCAAATTCTGGCATGGCCCATGCCCAATCCAAGTCAACCCCGATCAAGTAAACTCCTGCGTGCTGGTCGACAGTCATTATTATTCC
This sequence comes from Anaerolineae bacterium, assembly GCA_041480185.1. Classification (GTDB taxonomy): domain Bacteria; phylum Chloroflexota; class Anaerolineae; order Anaerolineales; family Villigracilaceae; genus UBA877. Next base: position 5,948 of record JBGOZL010000003.1, on the reverse strand, counting down.
GGAACCGGTACCGCCCTCCCCTAACCAAACCATGGGGAAAACAACATCGGCGCCCTGTGAAATCAGGTCATTGGCAAGGGTGATCCCTTGGTCCGTGTTCTTCAAATCATCTAAATATAACCCTTGCTTCCTTTCGCTATCCCAGCCTAGAATGGTCACGTTTGCCTGTTGGGCTTTGTTATAATCCTGTACTCCCAGGGCGAAACAATTCATGCTGGAAACCATATTAGGGATCTGTGGGTCCCCAAAGGTTCCCACCTTGCCTGAGCGACTGGCAGCCGCCGCAAGATATCCAGCCAGGTAAGCCTGTTCAGGAAGGGAGTATTTTGTCACCCACACGTTGGGAAGATCCAATCCTCCGCCGATCAGCATGAAATTTTGATCAGGGTTCCCGGCTGCCAGTTTCATGATAGCCTGCCCCTGGGAGGTATAGTTGCCGATGATCAAATCGCAATTTTCCTGAATCAGTTGGTTGATAATTTTTGTATATCCTGCATCATCTGAACTATCAGGGTTTATATAATTAGCTTGTGCTCCATATTGGGCTGCTGCCAGTTGAACACTTCTCCATGCATAAGAATCTTCAATGTTTTTTGCAATGTCTATCGATGGCACAAAACATAGTTTATTAACTGCAACTGGCGCTGCAAATGACAGCTCACCGGATGCATTCCCTTCTGTGGCCGGGGGTGGCAAGGCAGTTGGACTGGATGCAACCGCCTCGAGTGCGGCGACATTATTAGCCAGGGTCGCCTGCTGGTTGTGACGGGTTATGAAAATGTCGCTGACGACAGTCAGCACGATAATCGTGACCGCCAGCCAGACCCAGGTCGGAATTATTTTCTCGGGCTTTCCATTTTGTGGATTTCCATTCTCCATTTGATTGATGTCTGCGCGCTTTCTTCCCTTGATTCCCAGGTAAGCCCAAAAGCTCAAGGTGATCACCACAAACGCTCCGGTCACCGCTAGAAAAATTCGCACATTTGATTCCTGAAGTGCCGTTGATAACTCCCCCCTGGGGTTGATAAGAGTATGATAAAACGCGAAGGAGATAAAAGTCAGCCCAAGCGCCCATATCCAGCGGCTTCTCTTCCTGATCGCCTCCCCAAAGCTGCCCGGCAATCCCAACATTTGGACGAAAGTATTTTCAAGAGCAACGGCAAAAACGATCAGTAGGAAGCCTTCCAACCCGCCGATCATATTTCGTATTGCGTCGGAAATATTTTGCCTTAGCAAAATGGCAGTGACGGTTGTCAATGCCCAAAGACCGAACCCTATAGTCAAAAACGTGAATGCGGAAATTTTCAACAAATAATTCCGCCGGGTTTTCTCCAAGCTTGTCTCATCAATCGTCAGCGCCTCCGGCGTTCCGAACATCAAGCCGGGCACGAGCGTGAGCAGCCTGGAAGTAATTGTGGATGCAGCGGCAATTAATATATTCGTCGGTCGCAAGGTTATTTCGGCAGGCTTTCCCCATTTCTTTAATACCCGCCATTGCACGAGATCATCCGCGATCCCCACAATGCCATAGGCTATCGTCATGTTGAGGAAAAGGACCAGTCCGGTTATGCTGAATGGGTTCCATGTCCTGTCAAGGAGGGAAAATGCTAGTCCATAAAAGAATATGATCAACAATATGCGCAGGTTGTTCGTACCGTTTCCGCGTTGCTTTATTTGAGTCCCCAGGAACTTCTCGATCCTGCGCGGCAGGTCCAAAAGTCTGCGGGTTAACCGATATTTGTCCCTCAGAAATTCCTCATTCTCTGCAGAAAGACGCGTAAAAATCTCAGCTGCCAGCGCAAAGGGAAGCATCATGAGCGCAGCCAGCAGTAGGTTGGTGCCAATCACCGCGGGTCGCGTGGATATGTCGAGCGGCGTGGGAATGGTGGTGGAAATTTCCGGAACAAGCAATCCAGACGGGCGGAATACTGTTCCGGGGTAACGCTCTGACACTCTTTGATCAACGAGAAGTCCCACCTGATGCAGGTTAATGGATGGTGTTTGACCGGTGGGATAAATCACCCAGGTGCTTTGGATGATCGTCCCTCGCCGTGCCCAGAAAAAATCGATGTTGTGGGAAATCGGCTCCTGTCCCAGCGCCAGGGAAAACCCCATGGATTTTTCACCCACATTGCCCAGGTCGTTAAGAACGGTTGGCACCAGGTCATTCCCGCTGGTTTGCGCAGAAAGGGTCAGGGCTTCAAGAATGCTGCTGGGATCGTTGGCAAGCGCGTCAAATGCCTGGGTATCCTTCTCAGAAATGGGATAAACCAGGAAACTGATTATATACTCTGACTGGAATGGATTTTTGATTCGAAATGTTGAAATATTGGTGATTGGGGTTTGTGCACCAACCAGGCCGGAGGTGAAACGCTTTGCCAACGCGAGGTGACCCACCACTTCGCTTTCCCCCGCCAGGCGGAACCCGGGTAAATCTTTTTCTGTCAGCAGTGCGTCCTGAGAAGAAGCTGACTGGGAACTCTGAAACGAAGCGGACATCTCCCCCGTTGCGCGGACGTTAATATTATTGATGATTAGAAGCAATAATGAAATGACAATAAAAATCCCCACCCATTTGAAGAAGGAATAAAATGTTCTCAACGCTCCCTCCCGCTCATGCTCTGGAATTCTGGAATGATTATACTTATTGCTGCTTCTTTTATGCGATGACCCAGGCTCGTTCCATTTGGGGGAGCCCGCTGTCCTGACTAATTATGCGCTTACTACTATTTTTTCCTGCTAGATTTAATTTCTGCTCTTTTCAGGTTTTCAGCTACCCTGAATTTAACAATTTTGCTGATCAATTTTAGCGGCAAGGGTTTGTCTATTGGGAATTGCACCGAACCCTTTGCACCTTCGTAAATTGATAATTCGTTCCTGAAAGCCTGAATTCCACTGGGTTGCGGGTAAAACCCAATATGATTTTTATAGGCGGCAAAATGGACTAAGTTACCTTTTAGATCAAAGGTGGGCATTTGATAACTAATTTTTTCTTTCGCATCCGGTGCGGCGGCTTGTATGGTTGCCCGCAATTCTTCCAATATTTTTTGTATTTCTTTGGGAAATGTTGCGATGTACTCATCAATTGAAACATAGCCGCCAGGTTTACTTTCCATGAGTCCTCCAATTATTACCTCGACAAATTTTGCAGCAGTCACTCGATTGTTTATCAACCATTATTCGGATGGTTAACTGCAAATTGGCTGCACGTACTACTAACTCGATAAATTCAAGTATAGATAATCAACCGTGTTCCAGTCAAGGGGATGGGGCCTACAGCGTGGATAGTGAGGGAGTACAATAGCCGTGAAACCTGGCTGGCATGACACTCATTCCTCTATCAACTATCTTTCTCGCCCTCGGCTCCAACCTCGGTGACCGTTCCACCAACCTGCGGGCTGCTATTGCCGCCCTCCCGCCCGACGTCCATGTGGTGCAGGAGTCGCAGATCTACGAGACACCCCCCTGGGGTTTCACCGACCAGCCCGCCTTCCTCAACATGGCCCTCAAGGGTAAGACAGTCCTGGGACCTTTGGAATTACTTCATCAGCTGAAAAACCTGGAAACCGGGCTTGGTCGGCAACCTTCTGTCCGTTGGGGACCACGCCTGATCGATATGGACATCCTTTTCTATGCTGATCTAATTCTCGAAATCCAGGGTCTGGTTATCCCTCACCCGCACCTGCATGAACGCGCCTTCGTGCTCGTCCCGCTGGCGGACCTGGCACCCGATCTCATTCATCCGGTTTTTTGCAAGTCCGTTCGCGAACTTATGGCGGAGGTGGATTCGTCTGGAGTGAAACGATATGAGCCAACCGGTTGATCAATTGGATTCAGAATCTGCCCTGTCCTGGAAGGTTGCAGTCAACGTGCTCGGCGCCGCACCTGATTCCATCGCAGCCCGCAAGGCCGCCGAAAATGCACGACGCTCCCCGCTCGTGACTCAATTGCTTGGCGCATCTGACTTGGATAGCCATGCGTATCGGAAGTGGATCGGTGCTCACTGGACCCTGTCTCTGCTGGCCGATTTGGGCTGCCCGCCGGGCGACGAGACCTTGCGCCCCTTGATGGAAAAGACTTACCAGGCTTGGCTGGGGGAGTACCACGATAAAAATATCCGCCTGATCGCCGGGCGGACGCGCCGCTGCGCTTCGCAGGAAGGGAATGCCATCTGGTCGTCTCTGCGGTTGGGACTGGCAGATGGGCGCACGGATGTACTGGTCTCCCGCCTGCTCAAATGGCAGTGGCCCGATGGCGGCTGGAACTGCGACAAGCGCCCCGAAGCGGACACCTCATCGTTCATGGAAACGCTCATTCCCATGAGGGCGCTGGCGTTGTACGCCCAGGTGTCGGGGGATGTCAGGGTCAGGACCGCTGCGGAACACGCTGCTGAAGTCTTTCTTAGTCGTCACCTGTTTAAACGCCTGCGCGATGGGTCCGTCATCGACAAGCATTTCGTCCTGCTCAGTTATCCACCCTACTGGCACTACAACATCCTTTTCGGGCTGAAAGTCATGGCTGAGGCCGGGTTCATTTCCGACCCGCGCTGTGGGGTGGCACTCGACCTGCTCGAATCCAAACGCCTGCCGGATGGTGGCTTCCCGGCCGAAGAATCGTACTCCCGTCCCACCCGCCCGGAACTGAGCGGTTATTCGCCGGTCCTTTGGGGCGGTACGAGCACGAAAAAGATGAATCCCTTTGTAACCGCTGATGCACTGTATGTGCTGCGCGTGGCGGGTAAATTGAAATCACAGGTTCAACAGCCGTGAGATCCTACCTTTATGTTGTCTCGTAATGGCTCAGACCATCAAGCATGGTATGAATTCATGGGCATTTCAAGAGTTGGGAAACGGGTCGGGTTAATGGTATCGAGGAGTCGCTGATGGCCGTCAAATGCTCCGTGTTTGTTGCGACCTCGCTGGATGGGTATATCGCCCGGTTGAATGGTGAACTCGATTGGCTTACAAACACCGCGGCCGCGAACATAAGTGAGGATTATGGCTACAAGGAGTTTTTTGATACTGTCGACACCGTCGTATTGGGCCGGAAAACATACGAATTCGTCCTTTCCATTAATGAATGGCCATATGCTGGCAAAAAAACCATCGTACTAAGCCGTGAGGCAGGGAAAGTTCCAGGAAACCTTGCCTATGACGTCGAGGTCATGTCCGGTCCCCCGGCAGATTTGGTGCGTCGTCTGGAGGCGAAAGGGGCTCGCCATATTTATGTCGATGGGGGTAAAACGATCCAGGGGTTCCTGAATGCCGGTCTGATCAATGAAATGATCATCACACTCGTACCGGTTTTGATCGGGGGCGGGATTCCCTTGTTTAGGAAACTGGACCGGGATGTGAAATTGCAGCACATCGAGACAATACTGTACAGGAATAGTCTGTTACAAAGCAAGTACCAGGTCGAAAATGCAGTGTAATATCGGTGCCACCCTTGCCAAAGACCCCATGTTTTCGGTAAGGAAACGGGCGTCTTATTCGTTATAATGATGACAATCTTGTCTAATGTATCAGGAGTCTCCCGATGACCGAAATAAAGCCTTTATATTGGAAACCCACACCCGGCATTGGCTATACCGTTATCCGCCGCCCCGACGGTGGCATGGCACTCACCTTCACCGACCTGTCGGATGCCACCCTCCAACACTGGCACGACTTCGCAATGGAGCACCTGCTGTCTTCCGACCGTCTTACCCGCAATCTGTACGACCTGCGCCAGATCAAGGAAATCCCCGAGAAAGCCATTCACATCGCTATGGAGGTGAATAGCGACCCTGCCGCCCGTAACATCCGCCTGGCGGTTGTGGTCAATAATGACAAGCTCGCCAATGCAGTCCGTGAGATCTATTACGCGGTGGTGCCCGAGACCTCGGCGGCCATTAAGGTCTTTTCCGATATGGAAGCTGCCGAAGCGTGGCTCAGCCGTCCCCTTGATCA
>JBGOZL010000002.1:0-16002 GCA_041480185.1 Anaerolineae bacterium | reverse complement strand
CTTAACAGCATTGTCGACGCCGTGGACAAGATCAAGCAGTCGGCGGTTGCCACCCGGCGTGTTTTTGTGGTCGAAGTGATGGGACACTGGTGCGGTTACCTGGCTCTGATGAGCGGGCTCGCCACTGGCGCAGAGCGGGTCTACCTTCCGGAAGAAGGCGTCACCCTGCGGGACATGCAGGTGGATATCGAAAAACTCAATCGCGGCTTCGACGGCGGCAAGCGCCTTGGCCTGATTATTCGCGCCGAGTACGCCAATCAAATCTATACCACCGCTTTTATGTGCGCTTTGTTCGAGGAAGAAGGCCGGGATGTATTTGATGTGCGGCCGGCCGTTCTTGGTCACCTGCAGCAAGGTGGCGACCCCTCGCCGTTTGACCGCATCCAGGCCACCCGCTTATCCCGCCTGTGCCTCGAATATCTCATCAATGAGTGCAACCAGGGCAACAATAACTGCGCATTTATTGGCGTTCAAAAGGGGAAATTCAATTTCCATGACATGCGCGATTTCGAACGCATGATAGATGCCCCCTTCGAGCGCCCGAAGGAGCAATGGTGGCTTGAACTGAAGGGCATCGCCAGTTTGATGGCAAAGTTCAGCCCGACCGATTAGCAAAACATAAAAGGCAACCCACCCGGTTGCTTTTTTTTTGCAGGAATTTTTGCCTTTGCCGTTCCCAACTTGCCAGGTCGAACCATGCACGCAGGGTTATCCCATAAAAAAGTGGGGGTTGAGAATAAGTCGTCCCGGTGCTATAATGAGACTAATTGTATCTGTTTTATTACAATTAAGAGTAGGCTGTATTCTTATCTGCCATTTCCGCACAGTTTTCGAGATGTAAACGATCATTGAATAATCAGGGGGTTGTCGTGGCTAGATCCTTACAAAAGCTTATTCATTTTTCCCCTTGTTGGCCACCAATTCTACAAAGGAGTAAAAAATGAAGATGAATATTACAAAAACTGAACGACCCATTCCTATCGTCATCCTCCATCTTGAAGGCACACTGGATGGCGCAAATTTTAGAAAGTTGATAGAAAAAGCACAAACGCTTTTCGCTAACGGTGCTCGCGACCTCATCCTGGATCTGACCAACCTTACTTTTATCAGCAGTGCCGGGCTGGGGGCTTTGCACCAGGTTGCGATGTTGTTCCAGGGGAAAATCCGCCCCGACACGGATGAAAGCTGGGCAGGTTATCGGTGGGCCACGTACCGCAGCATTAAACGCGACCACGACCTCAGGCGCCAGGAGCATGTGAAATTGCTCTCCCCCACCAAGGAGGTGCGCGAAGTGCTCGATATGATCGGCTTTAGCTCCCTCTTTGAAATATACACCTATATGCCCCAGGCTGTGGAATCCTTCCGCCAGCCTGATATGATCATGGAACCTGGCAGGCGATAAGAATTAGTTACACCCGGGACCCTCTCTGAACAGCGTCAACACCGCTGAAAGGAGCATTGAAATGAGGATAACCATTTCAAAAATGGATAAGCCCATCAGCGTCACCATTTTACATTTGGAAGGCAAATTGGATCGCGCTAATTACGAGAGCTTGATCGATGAAGCCCAGGGTGTATTTGGAAAAGGCGCCCGCGATCTCATCCTGGATATGAGTAAACTGACCTTTATCAGCAGCGCCGGGGTGGCTGCTCTTCATCAGGTGGCCCTTCTATACCGGGAAGAAAAAGGTCCTCGCCTGGACGGCGGTTGGGGCGCATTGCGTTCAGAGAACCGTGACCGCTCTGTCATCCCCCAGGAGCATGTTAAATTGCTTTCCCCACCCGGGGTTGTGCGCGAGGTGCTTTACCTGGCTGGCTTCGGGTCACTCTTCGAGATTTTCGCCGATCTCCCGCAGGCAGTAGACTCTTTCCGCCAGCCTTCACCTGAAATGGGGGATCGCTAGCTTTTTGCCCTGAAAATGGTTTAAATAAAAATCGTTTTGTAAACGGGAAGCTTTTTCAAGCTTCCCGTTTTTTATTTCATTAACGAATGGATATTTCTGACACTCTCCTCTCACGGCGGGACGGCCCGGTCAGGATAAAAATGTATAATCGGAATATGAAGGAACACCAAATGGATGCTCCAAAGTATCTCAAAACTGACCTGTTGCGCCGTACCTTTGCTGAAAATTTTATTGATCTCCAGGGCTTGTCAGTTGCCTTGAAAATTCTCATTGTGGTTGGGTACCTGGCAGTCCTGGGTCAACTGCTCTTTACCTTGCTGGTCGAACTCGCCGGTGATCGCTTGCCTGTGGTCTTGTACTCGATTTCAGATGTAAATTATAAAGTTCCCCTGCTTGTCATGGCGGTCTCCGGGCTGGCTTTTATCCTTGGCTGGGCCTACCTGATCACCGGTGCCGCTGCCGCAAAAGCGCGCATTTTTCTGCCGGTCCTGGCTCTGTTTGCTTTGCAATTATTCCTGGTGACCAGCGGAAATCTTTTGCTAGTCTTTTTGGAACTGGTTTTCTTTCTGGCGGTTCTTGTGATTTATGGACTTACATTCCGTACAAAGTTCTGGCTCGATCTGCCCGGTCTGCATTTCTTTGGGTGGTTGGGGGCCGTATCGATTATTGTCATTCTTTCAGTCGGATTATCCGCGACAAATGCAAATGTGGCGACAGCCCTTTCAGCCAATTTTTCGATTTTGCAATTACTTACAATTGTATTCTGGGTCCTGCTGGGTCTCAGCGTTATCAATCTGGGGGTTTCAATCGGTCGAGGGTTCAACCGCATTGCCCGGAAACTCCTTCCTATCTCGGCGTTTAACGCGTTGATAGTTTTTTTCCTGCTCATCCACCCGGCAGTTATTGCGCTGATCTTTTGGTTAACCAAGGATGGTTTTTGGCTGCTGGATGTCCTGTTTTCGATCTTGCTGATTCTGGCCGCAGTGATCGTTTTAATTGCCCACCGGTGGTCGGCACCCACCGGATCTGTTTTCCTCGTATTGAGTCTTGCCACCCCGGTGTTGGTGCTGGGGCTTTCAATGGCTTTTGCCGGGAATGATTTTACTCAACTCCTCCTGAACATGACTGGCATCTTTCCGCCCACTCTCCTGTTTGTTGGGCTGACTACCTACAACCTTTTCGGGATTGGCACAGCTTTCACAAGCGTGGATGGGAACATCCTGCCTAAACGCGCCCGCATATTGCTGTATTTTGGAGCCCTCCTGCTGGTTGTCGCTTGTATGTTGTTCATGTCTAATGATCGCATTGTAGAGACCAATCAGCTCTCCATGGATATTCAATCTTTTATTAACAACCTGTTTGCCTTGAGTGCTTTGTTTATTGGCCTCCCTTACGTGGTCTGGATGGTCTGGAAACGGCGTGAAATGCTGATCGGCCCGGAAAGTGATTTTTCGGAGCCGCCCCGCTGGGGCTGGTTGACACAGATACCAGGGAAGGTCTGGATTGCAGTTGGCGTGGTTCTGGCCTGCTCCGGTTCGTGCGTGCTGGGCTTGGTTTTATTTTTCCTGATCTGATGATGCAATCAATTTTCAGTCACCTACGGTGTGGTAACGGGGTGATGGGCAGTGTAAATCCTCCCAATTCTTTACCTTCTTCTCGATTTATAGATACTCCCCAAGATCGTCTATTATTCTTGAGTTAGTCACTCTAAAAGCCCTCCAGCTATCACATTTGTCTAAACAACCAATATTAAAAATGATGACATTTTCTAATGTAATTTTTAAAAATCCGTTGTATTATGAAATTAGGCCGCAATCGGTCTGGAAGGAGGTGTCCACCGAAAACATGGAAGTGAACCCCGTAGGAGGAAAGACCGGGTAATCCAAACCTGGCCGAAGGCTCCCAGCCTCAGCCAGACGTCTCCCGACGTACGGTGATTTTTTCCTGCTCTTTCCTCTGGATGTAATCAATAGGCGGATGGATAACCTCCATCCGCCTTCATTTTCTCAAATCAGGGCAGCCTTCATTCGCTCCAGCGCGTCCGTCAGGGTTTTCCGAGGGCAGCCGAAGTTCAGCCGCACGAATCCCTCCCCGCCCAAACCGAATTCCACCCCTTCATTCAAGGCAACTTTGGCCTGCTTCAGGAAAAAATCATACGGGTTGTTGCGGATCCTGCCGGTCCTGACCAATTCATTGCAATCCAGCCAGGCCAGGTAAGTCGCCTCTGGAACCGTCACTTTGATCCCCTTCAATTCCTGTCTCACATACTCCACCAGGAAATCCCGGTTCCCTGTCAGGTAAATCCTCAGGGATTTCAACCATTCATCGCATTCGCCCGAGAAGGCTGCTTTCGCCGCTGCCAGCCCCATGTTATTAGTGTGCATGCACATCTCCTCGGTGGTTTTCTTATAGCGCCTCAGCAATTCCAGGTTGGGGATAATGGCAAAGGCGCAAAATAGACCCGCAATGTTGAAGGTTTTACTCGGAGCGATCAAGGTAATGGTTTTATCGGCAATTTCTGGGGAGAGACTGGCAATTGGGGTATGCTGCGATTCGCCCAGGAGCAATTCGCTGTGGATTTCGTCTGAGCAGATGATCGTATCATTCGTCAGGCAAATTTCTGCCATGCGAAGAAGATCCTGGCGGGATAAAACCTGCCCGGTCGGATTGTGGGGATTGCACAGCAGGAACATGCCGGTGTGAGCGTTGCAGCCGTTGATAGCCTGTTTGAATACGTCAAAATCGGCCCGGTAATGCAGGACGGCTCCTTCCGCCTTCACCTTTAGAGGGGCTTCCTGCCGGACCAACGCCGCGTTTTTGTGGACTGACAGGAAGGGCGGGTAGACGGGCGGCTGCACCAGGATCCCCTGCCCTGCCGTGCAAGCCGTTCGTGCGGCAGCGTTGAACCCTGCGATCACCCCCGGTGTGGCAACTACCATTTCTGGAGCCACCTTCCAACCGTAGAGTTTTTCCATCCGCCTCGCCACGGTTTCACACAGCTCCTTGGTGGGAAATTCGTAACCGAAAATGCCGTGTTCCACTGCCCCCCACAAGGCTTTTTGTATCGGCTCAGGGACGACGAAATCCATATCAGCAACCCACAGGGGGAGTACATCCTGGGGATATTTTTGCCACTTGATGGAATTCGTCCTGCGCCGGTCGACGATTTTATCAAAATCGAAAATCAATGGTTGCCTCCTGATGTTGGACGTCTTCCCCCCAAAAACCACGCAGCTATCAAACCGGTTTGCAGGTTAGATGGTCCTTCGTCTCCTCAACGATGATCCAGCTGCCTGCCGCTGCGATCTGCTCCTTCGTAGCGCTGCGTGGCTGGTGTCCGTCGTCGATGACCAGCATTCCGGTCGGCTTGGCAATCCGTTTTAACTCAGCCAGGAAGGTTTTCTGGTTGCGAACGGCAAAGAACATGTCAATGGCTGTCACCACGTCCGCAACTCCGTCCGGCAGTCCGCTGCTGTAACCTTTCGCCAGTACCGGCTCCACGTTGTCCAGTCCGTATTTTTCCATCTTTTCGCGCACCAGGTCGATGGCCATCTCGTGGATGTCGACTGCATAGACCTTACCCTGGCGTCCAGCCAGCCGCGAATAAAAGATTGTGTAACGTCCTGGTCCGCAGCCGTAATCCACCACGGTCATGCCGGGCTGGATGCCGAACCGGGTAACCCGCTTCTCGATATGGGAAAAGAAGAAGTCGATCACATTCATGGTGAAGACCATGAGTCTATAATCAGTGTCCGACATGCGTTCGTCTTTTCTGTCTGCCAAAATCAGTTCCTTAATCGCTGTTATCGCTCCGGCCCTTCGCGCACGATATACAACGGTCTCCCTTTGACCTCGTCATAAATCCGCCCCAGGTATTCGCCCAGTACCCCCAGGAAGATTAATTGCACCCCGCCCAGGAATAGGACCGCGATCAGGGTGGTGGCCTGACCGGTAAAAGCTCCGTGACCTGCCAGGCGCAGGATGATCACCACCGGGATGGCGATGATCGCCAGCCCCGCCGCGGTAAATCCGAAGTAGGTTGCCAGTTGCAAGGGAAAGTATGAATAACCGGTGATGGCGTTCAGCGCCAGTTTGACCATCTTGTTGAAGGGATACTTGGTTACCCCGGCATGCCGGGCGGCGCGCTTGTAGGGCACACCGATTTGTTTGAATCCCACCCAGGCAGACATACCTCGTGGGAAACGATGTCGCTCGTGCATGGTCTTGAGCACATCCACCACCTTGCGGTCCATCAGGCGGAAATCACCGGTATCCACCGGGATATTCACGTCGGTGATTCGACGAACGATCCGGTAGAACAGCGCCGCCGTCATTTTTTTAAACCAGGTTTCTCCTTCGCGTTCAGCTCGTACCGCATAGACCACCTCGTACCCCTCATGCCACTTCTCTATTAGTTCCGGGATTGCCTCCGGAGGGTCCTGCAAGTCGGCGTCGATAATCACCACTGCATCTCCGCGTGCATAGTCCCAGCCAGCCGTGATCGCTAGCTGGTGACCGAAATTGCGCGCGAAAATTACCGGTCGGACATGTTTGTCCTGTTTTGCCAGTTCGAGGATACGCTCTGTTGAGCCATCGGTTGACCCGTCATCCACCAGCACCAGCTCCCAGGTCCCCTTTAATCCCGCCATCACCTCGCTCACCCGGCGGTAGAGCTCAGGCAGGTTATCCATTTCGTTGAATACGGGAGCAACAATCGAAAATGTGACCGGCATATTACCCCTTTTTCTTTCTTGAAATTTTGGACTTCAAGGCCGCAACCTTTTCGGACCCGGAAACCATGGGGGTCTCCAGGACGAATGGTTCAGTGGGCGGGAATGGCGGCAAGCCCAAAATACGTCGGCGCAGGTAATCAAAGATCACCCCCAGAGAAGCCAGCACCGGGACGACGAGAAGGGCGCCTAAAATACCCCACAGGATGGTTGACAGGATAATGGAGATTAGGACCACCGCCTCGTGCATGTGTACAGATCGGCCCATAATGAATGGCCGTAACCATATATTTTTAATGCTGATCAGCAGGAGATAGGTCACCAGCGTAATTAATGCAACGACGATATTGGAGGCTGGCATCCAACTCCAGTTTGAACCTTCGAGCAGCGCTACCGCAATTGCCAGCATCGCTGCCAGGAACGGGCCAACATCTGGGATCAAGGTCAGGAAACCGGCTACCACTCCCAGGACCAGCGCACCGGGGATGCCGATAATTGTCCATGCGATTGTAAATGTAACTCCTACGATTGCCATTAACAACAACTGGCCCCGCAAATAGGCCATCCAGATACTTTGCAGGCGCTGATAAAGCTCGTTGAGCTCGGAGCGATACTCATACGGAAATGAGCCGATGAAACCGTTGCGGAGACGCGGCCATTCAGCCAGGAAATAATAGACCGCTGCCAGGATGACTAGCAGCCACAGGGCACCCAGGGAGGTTTTCCCCAATAGCTGCAAAGCCTGTCCCTGAAGGGTCGAAAGGAAAGTGGTGCGGAATTGGGTTAATTGGGCGGCTAATCCCCCCAAATTAATTGGAATGCCAGGGATGAGGTTTGGATTCGACAGCCAGGCAATGATCTGGTTGGTAATATTCCCGACTTCAGTGATCTCCAGTTTGATTTGGTCAAAAAAGATCGGGGTAAGCGTTGATGGCGTCCCGATCAATACTGCCAGGGTGATGAAATATACCAGCCCGACTGCGAGCCGACGCGACATGTGCGTCCGCTGGGTTAATAAATTTACTGCTGGATTGATGAGATAAGCGATAAATGCAGCGATGATGATCGGTTGCAGGATGCTTCGGATAAACCACACCCCCACTACCAGGAGGATGAGTGCTATTCCGAAAACCAGGTAACGGAGGGTTGGACTCCAGGGTTGATATTGCCCCTTCATAGGATTCGTCTCACTGCCTCTAGGGTCGGTTCGATAACCGCGGCGGCGCTCACTGCCTGCATGGCCGCGCCCACGTCCTTCAACCCGGAGCCGGTATTAATCACCAGGATTGGGTCGCTTGCTTTGACCACCCCGTGCCTGGCTGCTTTCACCAGCCCGGCATAGGCGGTCGCGCCGGCAGGTTCGGCAAAAATTCCCAGCTGACCGAGGGCGGCAATGGCCTGCAGGATTTCATCATCGCTTACCTTGATATACGTACCTCCGGTTTCGCGGGCAGCACGTACCGCCCGCACACCGTCCCGCGGCAGATCTACTGAGATGCTGTCGGCAATGGTCTGGGCAGAGATGGGAATGATCTTTTCAGTCCCGGCATCAAAAGCATTTGCAATTGCGGCAGATCCTTCAGCCTGTACGCCAATGATCCTCGGCATTTTCTCCATCCATCCCAGCGCCAGCAAATCCTTGAAGCCTTTGTGGATGCCCGAAATGATGTTCCCATCTCCAACGGAAACAAAAACGGTTAATGGAGCATCAATTAGAGCCTCACCATTTTTCGCCATCCCGTCCGTTGTTTGATGATACCACTCCCAGATTTCCAGTGCTCCGGTTTTTTTACCTTCGGCTGTGAATGGGTTATAGCCCGTATTTCGACAGTACCAGCCAAATTCCTGTGCAGCTTGAATTGTCAGGTCAAATGCCTCGTCATACGTCCCATCCACCAGGATGACCTTAGCGCCAAAAACGAGCAGTTGCGCCACCTTTGCCGGGGGCGCTGATTTTGGAGCAAAGATCACAGCCTTCTGCCCTACTGCCGCGCACATCCCTGCCAGGGCTGCTCCCGCATTTCCGGTGGAAGCTGTAACGATCACTTCTGCTCCGATCTCCCGGGCCCGTGCCACCACCACCGCACTGGCGCGGTCTTTGAAGGAAGCCGTCGGGTTGCGACTCTCGTCCTTGAGCCACACGTGCTCGAGACCGAGTTTCTCTGCGAGGCGCTTCAGCGTGAAGACCGGCGTCCAGCCTGCTGCCCGAAGGGGCGTCCCTTCGCCGTCCGGGTCAAGCACGGGTAAGAGCGGTAGGTATCGCCAGAGCGAGTCTTCGGACCGGGAAGTAAGATCTTCAGGTTGGAATTTCTGGCGGATGGCGTCGACATCCAGCACCACATCCAGGTTGCCCCCGTCTCGCGGGCAGGTGTACGTCACCTGTCCCGGTAGATATTCGGTATTGCACAGCGAACAACGGTATCCGGAAAAGTTTGTCATAAGCCAATTATAAGGGTGGGCCGCTTGACGGGTCCCCCGTCGATTTCATTCAGACTCGAATGGCACGCCCAGGGAGGCCGGGGGTGAAGCCCGCAGGGTACGCAAAAGTTTAATGGTGAACCGCCTAGGTCTTTCAGGCAGGGTAGCCAGGATGCGCGCCACCCACTCGGCGTCGCTGATATTGACCAGCAGCAGGGTCAGGATCATTAATGGGAATGGTGCCACCTGGAGCACCTGGGTGGGAATACTGGGTAGGAAAGGTTGGAGCACCAAACCGAGCCATTGCAGCAAGGAGAACAAATAAACACCCAGCATAGCCCGGAAAGGATTCCAGCCGCCGAAGATGGTTATGGCAAGCGCGATCCAACCATATCCATCCAAACCGGACAGCGGTCCCGCCCAACCAGCTTTAACACTCAACGAAAAGGTCGGACCTGCCAGCCCGGCGACTGCACCGCCAAGGATTGTATAAATATACCTGAGGCGATTGACATTTGCGCCTCGCACGAAGGCTGCTGCCGGGCGCTCGCCGATGCCACGAAGCATCAAACCTGGCCTGGTGCGGAAGATCCAGAACCAAACCAGGAAAATGATGACAAAACTGAGGTATGTCATCACATCCTGCTTAAAAAACAGCGTTCCCAAGATAGGAATTTTGCCCAAAGCTGGAATAGGGACGATGGCTAGTCTGGGCCCCGCAACACTTATAAAAGGATGCCCTAAGAAATATGAGAGATCCCGGCAGAGCAGTGCCAGCACGAAGCCCACCGCCACTTGGGACTGCTTGAGGGTGATACTGCTGAAAGCGACAACTAGCGCCACCAGGGCGCCAATCAATGCCCCAGCTAGAAAACCTAAAATGATGCTGCCGGTCGCGACTGCTGCGGCAAAGCCACCCATGGCTGAGAGCAGGATTGTTCCATTCATGGAAAGGTTGATGACGCCAGCCCGTTCAGTGATCGTCTCGCCGATGACGGCGAACATGATCGGCGCAGCGCCGTACAAAACCCCGGCTAGACCTAATAGGATACTCGAAGAATTCATGGTCGCTCCCTACCGGTTCCTAAATAAGCGCTGGCGTGCGCCTTCGACCATTAAGACAAACAGGACTAGGATTCCCTGCAGTACACCCGAAAGGGATGAGTCTAATTTCAGCACGATCGGTAGTTGTATGCCGCCAATATTCAAGGCTGCGAAGAACAATGCAACCGGCGCTGCCCAGGTCGCTTGGTAATTGATCAGCATGGCCACCATCAGACCAAGAAAACCATATCCACTTGATATTCCTGGTGTGAGCCTGTGATAAACGGAGGTAACCTGGATCGCACCCGCCAAGCCTGCAAAGACGCCGCATAACAGGAAGGCTAACACGCTGTATTGCCAGGTCGGCACCCCCATCAGGAAGGCAGCTTTCGAATTCTTGCCGATTGCTTTTAGTCTAAGACCTAAATGAGTCCCGCGCAGGATGAAGTAGACGATAATAACGACTAGGACGCCCAACCCCAGCGCCCAAATGCTGAATTGCAATTTTGGCAGAGTCGGCAGCCAAAGGTTATCCGGAAACATCAGAGTCCCACTTGTCGAAGCAATCCCCGGCCTTTTCCAGGGGCCGATGATCAAATAAAGGGCAAAAGCCGTTGCCACAAAATTAAGACCAAGTCCGCCGAATATTTCGTTGACCCCGCCGAATGTTTTTAGTACACCTGCAAGTACCGCCCAGAAGGCTCCACCCACCATTCCAGCCAGGAACCCGATCAACAGGATCCATCCGGTGGGAACGGTGCTGTTTAGCAAAATGCGCAACGCCCCGGTCGTGAAAATGGCACCAACCATGATCTGACCCTCGATGCCAATATTCCACAGGCCTGCCGCAAAGGTGATCAACACGCCTGAGGTGGTCAACAGCAGGGGCGCCCATGCCGATAAAACATTGCTAATGTTGGTAATTGAACTTAAGGATCCTTTAATAATATATAAATATGCTTGCAGTGGAGGGGCTCCCGCCAATAGCAGAATGACCGTGGTAAAAAGTAGAGCCAGGATTAATGCTCCAAATTGAAAACCGAAAGTGAGCAATCTGGTTTTTTTCATGCAAGCTTCCCCTCCTCCGTTGATTTAGGCCAACCCTTACCACCGATCAGCTCCCCAAGTTTTTCTGCTGTTAATGTTAAGGCATCCAGAGGAGGTGTCACTTTGCCACTAAAAAAAACCAGGACACGGTCGCTGTAGTGCAATATTTCTTCAAGGTCGGACGAGATAAACAGGATCGATGTCCCCTTCTGACAGCGATCCTTTAGCTTGTTCCAGATGTATATGACCGACTCAATGTCAAGACCACGGGTGGGATGTTCAAGCAGGAGTAGATTCAGTGGATCTCGCAACAGCGCCAGTAATGCCCGTTGCTGGTTACCGCCCGAAAGGCTCTCGACCGTGTTAGCTGGTGTGCCGCGCACGTCGAATTCCTTGATGCGCTTCTGTGCCAGTAGACGACCCTTGTCCCAATTGATGAAGAAGCCCTTGGCCTCCTCCGCTAGGATGAAATGCTCGGTCAGATTCAATCCTGGTACCAGGCCCTCCTCCAGGCGCGCCGCTGGCAGGAAAGCTACGCCGTGTCTCTTGAAGGCCTGGTACGACCGGCCGGTCAAATCGCGACCGTCGATCAGGATTTTTCCACTCACGGTGCGGGTCATCCCACCCACAGCCCTTAAGAATAATCCCTGCCCGCTACCTTCCATCCCTGCAAGACCAATCACCTCACCGCAGTGCACGTCCAGTGTCACATCCCGAACTTTCAGCCGGTAATCTTCGATCATAAGGTTGGACAGGTTGGCTGTCACTTCGTCCGCCACGCAAGGATTTCGCTCGCCCACCGAGATGGTCTTGCCGAACATTAGCTCGACCAGTTTTTTCGTGCTGTAGGGCTGATTTGCTACACCCACCAGGTTCCCCTGGCGCAGCACGGCAACACTGGTGCAGAGGCCTTCCACGTCTTCCAGTTTATGTGAGACGAATAGAATCGTTTTGCCTTGATTCGCAAGCAGACGCAGGGCGGCGAATAACTTCACTTTTTGCGCCGCGCTGATACCGGTGGTGGGCTCATCAAAGATCATGACCCGCGCCCCCAGCCAGATCAGGCGCAGGATTTCCAACTGTTGACGTTCCCCCACCGTGAGCGAATCGACATAAGCCTCCGGGTCAAGAGAGAACCCGAACTGCCCGGCTAGCTTCATGAAATCCCGTAATATTGTATCCTGGCGTGGCAAAAGACCCCCGGCACTGCCCAGGGTGAAATTTTCAATGACCCGCATCGGAGGAAAATCCAGCGGGTCCTGGTGAAGCATGCCTACTCCTTGCCGAATGGCATCCGCCGGTGAATGAATCATGACTGTATTACCATCGAGCAGAATCTGGCCTTGGTCTGGCCGAATAAAACCGGATAATATCTTCATCAAGGTGGTCTTCCCAGCGCCGTTTTCCCCCAAGATTCCTTGGATCGTCCCAGCTGGGATCTTCAAACTGATGCCCACGTTGGCTCGCACAGCGCCAAACGTCTTATGGATGTCTTTTAGTTCAACATTCATTGTTCTTTCCTAAAATGTTGAGTTTTCCTGAAAGGGAGTTCATAACTTCAAAAAATGATTGGGGGAAGGCATCTGCCTTCCCCCATAATATGAACAGAGTTACTGAGAAACGCTCTGGCCTTCCATGCCCTCAAGCAGCTGCGGCAGGTACCAGATCTGCTGGTCGGTGGCTACCGTGCCAGCGGTCAGGTAGACGGAATGATCCTGAAGATTGATCGGTCCGGTCCACAGGTTCAACCCGTTTGCCATTTCGCCTATTAACTGATCGATCTTGGCGGAGGCATCAGCACTGAGAGCCTGTCCCTTTTCGAAACCGGTTGCGCTGGTATCTGGATTATTTATATTCGTCCAGTCCGGAGCCATCCATACCCAGTCCTCTTTGAAGGAACCTGCAATTGCCTTCTGAACTTGGGCCATGACTCCAGGACCCCAGTTGAAGTAGGGAACGCCCAGGCAGACATCCGGAGCTGTGCTGCAGTTATTCCTGTAATCGTAGGAAACAGCCCAGACCTTCTGACCAGCATCGTGCAACTTCTTGGCCTCGGTTAACGCCTCGGTGGTGTCGATGCCCGACATGACCACGTCATAGCCGCTGCTGTAGAAGTCATCCGCTACCTTGGTCGGATCAAGAGTCGTCCCAGGCTCGTTAAACCAATAGCCGATCCAAGTGACCTTGAATTGCAGGGTGGCGGGATCTTTTCCCAGATATTTCGTCCAGCAGTATTTTGCGCCCAGGTATGCCGAGGAAGCTAACCGGCGGGTCTCAGGGTTGATCAGTGGGCCCAGGTAGCCGATTTTGCCTGTCTGCGTGGTCAGGGCAGCCGCACAGCCAGCGATCATTTTCGCATATTCTGCGCGCGGCATGATGTTCACCATATTGGGGATGTTCAGGTACGCCTGGCCCGCAGCCCAGGATTGATCCCCTGAGAACATGATGGTGGGAATATCCGGATGAGCCTTGGCGAAGGTGTTGGAATCATCCTTGAAATCATCTGAATTGAAGATGATCAGGTTAGCGCCTTGGGCCACCAACTGCTCTGCCAATTGAGCAGGAGTGACTCCCTGGTGAGTAAACCCGAGGTCAACATAAATCAGTTTGGTATTCGGAATTTTGGATACCGCATACTGACCGCCTTCGTAACCGGCTTGGCTCCAGCCCGAATCATTGTAAGGACCTACAAGGACCATGCCAATGGTGAAAGTCTTTACCGCAGTTGGGGCTGCAGTAGGGGGTACTGTGGTGGGTGGGACAGCGGTCGGTTGGGTGACAGGCGGCAGGGTGGCAGGAGCTGTTGTGGCTGTTGCCGGTGCACCGCAGGCGGACGCTGCGATCATAATGGCCATCGCTAGTAAGGTGATTTTAAAAACTTTCGTTCGCATTCTACTTCCTCCTCTATAGGAATAGGATATAGGTGGTGTAAAGAGTGGATAGTGAATTAAACATTTCATATACGAAGATTTTATTGCTGACGCCTCCTTTCAAATTTCTTTCATTCCGCCACCACCAGATCAACGAATCTGGGTAGCTGGCCTGGTTTCAATTCTACTAGGCCTTGGTTGGAAAGATGCAGTTCCTCGAGGACGATCAAACCCAATAGGCTGATCGTCATTTCAACTGAATCATGCAGGCAGCCGGCTTTCTTTAGCCCGTCTTCAATTGATTTGAGTTGTCGTGAAACAACCTCAACCGATTCAAGCGACATTAACCCACCCAAAGGCAAGGGCATCAAGGCCTCTACCTTTCCGTCCACAACGACGCAATGTCCACCCCCTGCGCGAATTAATTCATTCGCTGCTAATGCCATTGCCTTATCACTTGTGCCAATTACTTGAAGGTTGTGACAATCGTGCGAGACAGTCGAGGCGTACGCGGAATTGGATTTGAACTGTAACCCTGTCGCGAAACCAATTCCTTTTGTTTTTGTAACTTCCGGCCGAGGTTCGTGACGGTAGAAATTTGCGACTTTCACTAAATCCTTTGCTGGATCAGCTTGAAGAGAGCCATTGACAGGCTCAATTTCAATGAATTCGGTTGTGGTATGAACCATGCCAGGGTATATCCGCATCACCCGAATTTTAACCTTTTTCTTCATTGTTACTCGGAAATCAGCTTCTGACACTTGTGGTAGGTGAATGGATTTCATCGCCCAATCCGGGTAGTCAAAGCACGATAACCCTATTACCATCTTCCCGTTCTCAGCCACCAGCACACCATCGGCAAAAACCTGGTCAATGATCATGTTCACCAGGTCGCTGACAATAAGAATATCTGCAGCGCGGCCCGGCGAAATCGTACCTATCCACCGCGATCTTTCAAGCAATTGTGCAGCATTGATGGTTACCATCTGAATTGCAAGGATGGGAGGAATGCCTTGTTTGATGGCATCGCGTACCACCCGGCTTACGTGACCATGTTCACAAATTGAGGCAGGTGTAACATCGTCAGTTATCATCGTAAAGAATCGTGTATCCAGTCCCGGATTTTCAGTGATGGCTTTGATGGTGTTGGGCATATCCAACCAGGCAGTTCCATACCGTTGCTGTGCATAGCATCCCAGTTCTGCTCGACGCATGGCAGCTTCGGCGGTGGTGGCTTCATGACAGGCCATAAGACCGGCTGCGATAAAAGCCGGAAGCCCTTTATCCAATTCCAGGCTGGCGTAATGCCCGGTGAGCACATTCCCGGATTTTAGCGAGGCCGCGGTAATGGCATGTACGTTCGGATCACCATAGATCACGCCCGGAAAATTCATCTGTTCGCCTTGAACTTGAGCCCAGCCCTCTTGGTATGCCTGTGTCACCTCTTTTGCAGTGATGGTGTCGCCAGCATCCTCAAAGCCGGGAATGGAAGGGACACATACCGGCATTGCAACCAGGACTTTCAGAGGTAACCCTTGAGCTGCCTTGTGAAATAATTCAACAGCTCGTATTCCAAATACGTTGGTGATTTCATGGTTGTCACAGGCAATGGTGGTGGTCCCGTGCGGAAGTATTGCCTCAGCAAAGTTGACAACATCCACCATGCTGCTTTCAACATGATCGTGAGTATCAATAAACCCTGGTACAAGAAATCGCCCGGTGGCATCGATCACTTTGGTGTGTTCATTGGCGATGATATGATCACCTTTTCCTACAAAGGCGATAATCCCTTGCCGCACTGCCACAGTGATACCATCTTGAATACGACCAACATTGACATTCACTAGTCGGCCATTTTTAATGATCAGGTCGGCTGGTTCTCTGCCCATGGAAGTGGCTACGACATCTTGAGTAACCTCGTACAACATTCTTCTTTTATGGGAATATCGATGTGATTTAGACGTTGGCATAACAATCTCCTATGAATGT
>JBGOZL010000001.1:0-24658 GCA_041480185.1 Anaerolineae bacterium | reverse complement strand
TCCTGCAGGCCAAGGATATCCCGATCGGAGAGTTGCTGGCTGCCCACATCCTGCAGGTAAAACAAAAGACAAAAAACGATAAATGGGTTGAACAGGCCACCCAGGAATTGATCACCCTTCTTCGGGACGACTACCCCACGCTGATGTCTGTCCTCGGCGCGCTGGGGGAAGTGATTTAACCACAACGGAAGCAATGGGAAAATCATGCGTGGCTTTGTGCCTTTGTGGTAGAGACTATTATTAATGACAAAACGTAAATCTACCCAAACCTCTGCATTTGGCTCTCCCGGCCGGATCGGTCATGACTCGTCCGCTTTTTACGCAGGTAAACTCTACGACGACCAACAGCAGGGAATGGAAATGGAATACATCGAGAATCCAATCCCCCCCGGATCGCTCGATCATATTTTTTGCCACTCCTCAGAAGCCATGACCGAACTCCCGGACTGCTCGGTGCACCTGATGGTCACGTCGCCGCCCTACAACGTTGGCAAGGAATATGATGAAGACCTGTCGCTGAAAGACTACCTGGCGTTTCTTCGACGCGTATGGAAGGAAACGGAGCGCGTCCTGGTCCCTGGCGGGCGGATGTGCATCAACGTGGCGAACCTGGGTCGCAAGCCATATATCCCACTGCATGCCTTCATCGCGGAGCAGGCCATCGACCTCGGTTTCCTGATGCGCGGTGAAATCATCTGGAACAAAGCTGCCAGCGCCTCCCCCTCCACTGCCTGGGGGAGTTGGAAATCGGCAGGCAACCCTACCCTGCGGGACGTGCACGAGTACATCCTGGTCTTTTGTAAAGGCACATTCAAACGTCAGAACCCGGACAATCGGGAAAACACGATCGGCCGTGATGAATTCCTGGAATACAACAAGTCCGTCTGGAATTTCCCAGCCGAACCAGCCCGCAAGATCGGCCACCCGGCCCCGTTTCCTGTCGAGCTGCCGAGGCGGTTGATCCAAATGTACTGCTTCAAAAACGAAATCGTCTTAGATCCCTTCATGGGCAGCGGGCAGACTGCGATTGCAGCAGTTAATAGTGGCAGGCATTACATCGGCTACGAAACAGAAGAAAAGTACATAGCTCTTGCAAATCGACGGATACCGGAAGAGAAGAAACCATGAGAACAGACCAAATTATGGAATGCATTGATTTCCCGTGCCTCGACACGCGCCGCTCCAGTTATCAGCTCCCAAATATCGACATCGATCCAGCAAAGGTTTCCATCATGCTCATCTCCGAGTCCAGCCCGGAGAATCCAGCTGATGCTTACTACGCAGGTCCCGAATCTCTTTTCGTCCGGACCACCCTTCTGGCTTTTCAGGATGCCGGGGCAAAGGTACAATCCGTCCAGGAACTGCTCGATTTGGGCGTTTACCTGACCACGGCGGTCAAATGTGGCAAAAACGGATATGGCATCTCAACTGCAACCATCCAAGCCTGTTCGCAATTGCTCGAAAAAGAGATCGCGCTTTTCCCAAACGTAAAAGTATATTTATTGATGGGCGACGTGGCCATCAAAGCTGTCAATATGATCGCCAGACGCAGCGGCGAGCCGCGCGTCATCCCAGCAGGATCGACCTACAAAATCCGCGGTGGAGAGTTCACATTCCGTGGGAAGCGAGCGCTGCCATCCTATGTTCAGGCGGGACCGGCATTCTTCGTTGAGAAAAGCAAAAGAAAGATGATCGGCGAAGATATTAGTAAAGCATTGAGAATTGCCACCCAATAGCCGGGTCAGGAGATAAATATGGAAAACCAACCAATCGGGTACATCGTGGGCGGAGGGTTGAAAGAGAGCTTCCGTGCCCGCCTTACTGTTCCGTCCCAAGAAATCCAGGAAGGAGCGTTCGTGGTGATCCCCTCCGGCAACTGGCAATTCTATGGCCTGGTGACCGACCTGCAGCTCGGCGCAACGGACCCGCGCTTTGCCGACGAACAGACCGAAACCCGCCTGCCACCTGCCCTGGCACAGGCTCTGCATGGGCAGACACTTTATACCAATCTCGAAGTCCTGCCTGCCCTGATGCTGGAACGCGGACCCGACCCCGGGTCGCCTGAATACGCAGACTGGATGAAGGAAAAAGCTGATAATCCCTCGCACCCTTTACCGGTCAAGACCGTGCCGCCGCACCATGCACCCGTCCGTCTGGCTTCGGGAGGCGACATCGCTGAGATCTTTGGGGACCCGTCCGAAAAGGGCAACTTCGTGATCGGCACCACCCGCGAACAGGGACATCCCGTCTGCATCGACCTGGATAAGTTTGTCCAGCGCTCAGCAGGCGTTTTCGGCGCCACCGGGACCGGGAAATCATTTCTGACACGCATTGTGCTGGCCGGGCTCATGCACCAAGGCAAAGCCTCCGTGCTGGTCTACGACATGCACAACGAGTACGGATACGACGACACCGCCTCCGATACCGGCCTGCGCGTCACGGGGTTGAAGACCAAGTTCGCCAGCCGGATACAGGTAGTGGGGCTGGGTGCCGGGGTGACCATCCGCTCCAAGTCCCCCGATTTCACCCTGCAGATCGCCATGTCGGACATTTCCTCCGCCGATATTGAACTGCTTACACAGGAACTGAACCTAAAGGAGACCACCCCAACCACTCTGGACGCTCTTTATACGGAATTCCGCCAGAACTGGTTTTCAGCTTTTCGTCAAATGGAAAACGGTGCAGTTATTGAAACCGAGGATGGAAAGAAAATCCCTGCTCCTCAATCAGTGGCAGCCTGGGCAAACAGGTCAGGTGTCAACGTGGCTGCTGCAGAAGGCTTGCATTCCAAATTACAGCGTTTGTTCCATAAGGATTACATTGTCGAAAAACCCGTCTCCGATAATATTCGGGAGATCATCAAATCATTGGAGGCAGGCAAACATGTCATCCTGTCGTTTGGGCAATTCGAGACCGACCTGGACTACCTGCTGGTTTCCAACCTACTGACCCGCAAGATCAAGCAGGTGTGGGAAGACATGACAAATGATTTTCGTGCGCATGGGAAGACAGAGCCGCGGCAACTGGTGATTGTGGTTGAGGAAGCCCACAAACTGCTTAATCGCGAGATGGCGGGGCAGACCACCTTCGCCAGTATTGCCCGTGAAATGCGCAAATATTATGTCACCCTGTTGATCATCGACCAGCGCCCGTCACAGATCTCCGACGAGGTCATGTCGCAACTGGGCACGCGTATCTCGGGCTGGCTTGGTGACGAGGACGACGTGCATGCAGTATTATCGGGTCTCTCAGGGCGCGACTCGCTGCGCGGCATGCTAGCAAGGTTGCAGCCCAAGGAGGAAGTGCTCCTATTGGGCTGGGGTGTGCCAATGCCCCTGCCGGTGAAATCACGACGCTATGACGACAATTTCTGGCGTGAGCTGGTCGGCGCGGGTGGGAAGAAGGACGAGGCGCAGATCATGAAGGAGTTGGGATATAAATGACACCATGGCGCACTCATCGGAACAACCGGAGAATTAATCCCCCGAGTCAAATTTCAGGGTGCTGCGCAATTCAGGAGCCCGCATGTCCCTCGCACTTATCCAGCTGTTTGTGTTAATCATCCCTCCAATCCTCTACGCTGGGCTAGCGCGGTGGATCCGCCCACCTTGGAAAGTGATCGGTTTATCGTTCATTGCCGGGGTGGTAATGGGCTTTCTCAATTTATTGGGAGACATCCTCGCTTATTATCAAGGCTGGTGGCATTACCCGTTCATCTCGGCAAACCATGCCCCATTGACGTTTTACCTGGGTACGGTGATATTCTATGGGGCTGGGATCATGGGACTGGTGACCTGGTGGGTGCGGAAACGCTTCGGGATGCGCGGTGGGGTGATCCTGCTGATCGCCTTCCCACTGTGGGGCATCCTGCGCGACTTTGGTGGCTCGGCCCTCACGGACCAGACCGGGACGATGATCGTCTGGGGAAAAGGCTTCTTGCCGGTCCTGGCGGATTTCCTGTTGTGGGGCTGCGCAGGCACGGCCGGGTTCTTTGTCATGTCGGGCCTAGAAAAATGGGTTATGAAACACACGAAAAAGGGTGCAGACGTTTACCCCTGAATAACATCACCATAAGGAGAAGTAAGCCGTGTCAGCGAAACAGTTATTAGCCCCAAGAATCACAGTGATGGTCATCCTGGCCTTGCTTGCCCTTCAATTCGAACTGGGCATGGCCGTTAACGTTGCCAAACAACCATCGCTACCTCCCTTTGGGTTTTCCCTGGGCGGAGTTTCGGACGCGCTAAACCAGGTGGGAGTCGTGGCGGTAATGCATGCCAGCCTGGGTACCTTTCTGGTGTTATTTTCCCTAGTCAACTTCATTTTGGCTTTGAGGTCCAGGGTCAGGAGCGTGCAAGCCTTTGGCAGTCTGGCCCTCCTGGCAACGAGCCTGGCAACCATCACCGGGTTGCTCTATACCATGTCCGGTTTTCAAAATGATGGATACTCCCAAGGGATGGCCACCAATTTCCTCCTGTCGTTCACTTTCAATTTCCTGGAGCTGTATTTCCTGAAACCGGCTCCTAAATCTTTGCCGGGCTGATTCACCTGCCCATTTTCAAGATGAATAAATTCCCCGGCGTAAATTGAAAGGGAACTGAAGTTTCTTCTCCCGCCATTAAGGAGACACCTGTGAAGTATGGTCTTCAGGATATTATTCTCGCCATCCTCTTCGCCGTTATTGGCACCGCGCTGGTAGTCTCAGGTCTCGGCTACGTCAAGACCAGTCTCTCCCTGGAAAATCAGCCGTTGATGGTGACCTGCGGGCTGATGTTCTTTTTTGCCGGTGCGCTCGTGTTCTACCGCTCTATTAGCGGGCTCGCAGCCAGGAGACTTCCAACCAAACCCTGGTTCGAGTATTTCCTGTTCCTGCCAGTCATGCTCGGTTTCGGGTTCATTTTCTTCTGGGCCGGGATTGTAAGTGGCAGCCTCTTTATCATCTTTTTGGGACTGGTTACCACGGCTGTAATGATCTGGATCGGTGTCTCCCGCTGGCCGGGAAAACGAAACCACAATGACCGCGCTTAAAACGATTATCTTTATGCTGCTCGTGCCCGGTCCCCTGATGGGAGTGATGCCCATCTGGCTGGTGCAGACCGAACCTCCACTGTTTTCCTTCGGGATTCTCCGCTGGCTGGCAGTCCCGTTGTGGGCTGCGGGTGTGGCAATCGTATTATGGTGCGCATGGGCCTTCACCGTGCGCGGTGACGGCACGCCATCCCCCACCGATCCTCCCAGAAAACTGGTCGTTAGTGGGCTTTATCGAAATGTCCGCAACCCGATTTATCTCGGCGTGCTGTCAGTTTTTATTGGGTATGTCTTCTGGCATCCCTCGCGAGCCCTGCTATTCTGCCCGCTGATCGTGGCAGTCAGTGCCCACCTGTTTGTCATCTTCTATGAAGAGCCTCACCTGCACAAAACATTCGGAGCAGCGTACGAAAAATATCGTGAGTCGGTGCCCCGCTGGCTGCCGCGCTTCAAAAGGAGATGAGTCATGCCTAATGAACGATTCCCCCAACGAACCCGGGACCTGGTCTTTTTTATCGAAGGGTTGATGGATTACATTTTCGGTGCCTTGTTCCTGCTGTCCTGGTTCAAGCTCCTTCCCGTCGACCTGGCTGCCATACTGGGCATCCCCGCCTGGCTGGCGGGAGTGCTCGGTGCAGTGTTGGTACTATCCGGTCTTGTGGTCGTCACCTATCAGCGGACCAAGTTGAAGGTACCCGAATAAAGCTTCCATAAAGTTGATTTTCTACAAACTGAAAAGACGGAAGTACAATTCGCCCATCCTGCCTCAACGGAGTAATCCATGGAAACCAAAAAAACCGGTCTTCGCAGCTTGCCCATCAACGTCTGGATCGTGACAGCCACCTCGTTCTTGACCGACATTTCCTCCGAAATGATCGTCAACCTAGTCCCGCTCTTCCTGGCAAATGTGCTCAACGCCGGGACTGCGGTCATCGGCCTCATCGAGGGGCTGGCCGAGACCACCGCCAGCCTGATGAAAATCTACTCCGGGGGGCTTTCGGACAAACTCGGCAAACGCAAGTGGATCACCGTAATAGGGTATGCCGTCTCAACCATAGCCAAGCCGTTCATGTATTTCGCCGCCACCTGGGAGTGGGTGCTGGGGGTGCGCGTGGCCGATCGGCTGGGAAAGGGAATCCGCACAGCACCGCGAGACGCACTGGTGGCTGGTTCGATCGACGATAAACAGCGCGGACTGGCATTCGGACTGCACCGGGCAGGCGACACTGCCGGCGCATTCTTCGGACTTTTGGTTGCCGCGGTGATCGTCTGGCTGACCGAAAAAGGAGCCGCCGACCTCACCCGCAGCACCTTCCAGATCGCCGTGCTGGTCAGTATTATCCCAGCGGTACTGGCAGTGGTGGTGCTGGCCATCGGCGCACGGGATGTGGCCTTACCCGGCAAGTCCACGGTGCCCATTCTCAGCCTGAAAGGCATGGACAAACGCTTCAAATCGTTCATGCTGGTGCTCGTGCTGTTCACCCTGGGCAACTCGTCAGACGCATTCATCATCCTGAGAGCCCAGGAGCGCGGCCTGGATGTTCTCCAAATCATGCTGATGCTGATGACCTTCAATCTGATCTACTCCGTCCTGGCAGGTCCGCTCGGGGCTCTCTCCGACAAAGTCGGACGCCGCCGCCTCATCATTGTTGGATGGATCGCTTATGGGTTAGTCTATCTCGGTTTTGCCCTCTCCCATACTGGTTGGCAAATTTGGACACTCTTCGGATTCTATGGAATATATTACGCGGCGACTGAAGGATCTGCCAAGGCCCTCATTGCGGACCTAGTGCCCCCCGAGCGGCATGGGACGGCTTACGGCCTGTATAATGCCGCCATCGGGCTGACTGCTTTCCCGGCTTCAGCCATTGCCGGATTGTTATGGCAGGGCGCTTTCGGCTGGCATGGGTTCGGTCCAGCTGCACCCTTCTTCTTTGGCGCGGGGCTTGCGCTCCTGGCGGGAGTGCTATTCTGGAGGCTGGTTCCAGTAAAAAAATGATGCTCCTTGTTAATTGCAAAGCGAGTGACAATGTCACTCGCTTTGCAATTAACTAGACAATCGCTTACTTCAAACCCACCACCTCATAAACACCCACCGGTACACTTTTCCCTTTCACATGCAAGGGGAAATGCGGGTAGGCTTGGACGTCTTTCTTGACACGCTCGTAGGCTGATTTACTGATCAATATTTGGTTCCTGGCAGCGTTTTCCTGGATACGCCTGGCGGTATTAACTGCGTCGCCGATGGCAGTGTATTCTAGCCGCTTCTCCGTGCCAATCCAGCCCAAGACGGCCTTGCCATAGTGAATCCCCACGCCAAATGAGAGATGCGCCTCAGGCGGGAGCTCGGCATGCAGTTTTCTGATGGCAGAGCGCAGTCCCAGGGCAGCGCGTACGGCGCGCAAAGTGTGGTCGGGTTGTGGCAGCGGGGCATTGAACCAGGCCATGACTGCATCGCCAAGGAATTTGTCCACTGTGCCTTCCTGTGCCAGCACCGCTTCGGCCCCAGCCGCGAGATAGCGATTTAGCACCGCGACGAGGTCCTCGGGGGAATTCTTCTCACTAAAACTGGTAAATCCCCGGATATCTGCGAACAAGGTGGTAATTTCCCGCTGCTGGCCACCGATTGTCAGGCTGTCGGGATTGATCTGGTCGAGCATTGCCGGGGAGACCATACGCTCAAGCAGGCGGTGCTGCGCTTCCAGTTTTTTTCGCTCAGTCATATCGTCGAGGACGATGGCAACGCCCTGGGTAGTCTGGTCGGCGTCTTTAAGCGGCGAAAGGTTAAGCCTCCATTCCAAAGTGCCGCGCTCCGGTATGCAATGGGTTATTTCCAGCCCCATCACAGACTTATCAGTCTCCCGGACCGTGATCAGGTGAGCGCGGATGTCCCCCGCGCATGTGGACAACACATCGTCCAAACGTCTTCCGATGATCTCGTCCCTGCTGTAGCCCAGGATCCCTTCGGCAGCACGGTTGCACAATGTGACCTGCTCCCTAATATCGGCAGTTATGACGCCACTGGCAATGGAAGCAAAAACGTTATCCATCAGGTTCTTGAGACCGGTCACTTCGTCGAGTGTATGGCGGACAGAGGCGAAGAGGCGGGCATTTTCGATAGCGATGGCTGCCTGGTCTGCGAATACTTTCAGCAGGTCACGCTCAGCTTCGTTAAAAATACCCGATCGAATACGATTATCGGCGTAAATGACACCGATGAGTTCGGTCTTGGCCTGGAGCGGGACGCACAGGATGGAACGCAAGTTATAAGCCACGATGGATTCCTGGCCTCCGAAGCGCGGATCTTCCTGGGCATTGGTGGTCAGAACCGGTTCGCCGGTTTCAATGACACGTTCGATAATAGTACGGCTGATGTCAAACTCATTGGGGCTGATCGATTCCTGCTCCCAGTTGCGGGCGATGCGCATCGCCATCTGCCCCCTGGAATCGCGTAACATCAGAAAACCGCGCTCGGCTTCCGTCAGGCGGATGATGGTATCCATGACAAATTGCAATACTTCATCCAATTCCAGGCTGGAGTTGACTGCCTGAGTGGTTTTAGCCAATGCCAGCAGCTTGCTACGTTGATCTTCAACAGTGATTACCTGCCTGCTGACCTTAAAAAGCATGCTTTCCAGGCTCGAGAGCTTTTCGAGTATGTCCGCGGGCAGGCCGAAGCCCACGCTCTGGAGTGTGGTGCGCATTTGTCCGGTCAATTTACTCAGGGTAAGGATTTGTTCGTTAAGGGAAGTTGGGGAAACATGGGTCATCTTGCACCTAGTTTACCCTAGAAGTGTGATAACGGCGTTAAGGTTTCGACAAAGATCTTAATCTGGTTTCCGAGAAAACCTTCTCAAGAATCCATCCAGGAATGCCGTCATTCGTTGGCGGATAACCATGAGCAATGCATGGCGACGGATCAACCGACCAGCCCGGCGGGCGGCTATCAGGTCGGTGTGTCGCATGCTGAACATGGCGTGCTCGTATTCCTTCAACAGCAAACGGGTTTCATCCGCGACTACGGGCAGGTATTCGATTAGCGCGGCCGCGGCTTCAGAAGGTGTTCGGGCAGGGGACGGTTTGGCTCCCAGCCAGCGCAGGCTTTGAAAAACCACACTGAAAGAACGCTCGATGGGTTTCAGGCCGACAACATATGCCCAATGTTTAAGCCAACCAGGAGGTGTGATGAAAAGGCTGGCATAAGCGTCGAGCAACAGGATGGGAAAAGGTTTTCGGGATACCGACACAGCACGCCGGAATATCTTATCCAAAAGACCGGTTGTGTAGGCTGCCACACCTCCAACAATAATAACAACAATCAGCCCGAAAAACAGCATCAAGGTCACCAGGTTGTTTGGCCCACCACCAGTTCCGGAACTGCCTCCAGGTTCCTGATTCGGGGTGGGGGTCAGGTTCGGGTTTGTCTGCCCGGCGTTCTGGGTGGCATTAAAGGGCTGCTGTGTAGGTGTTAGAATACCAGGCAGGCGGTCGAGTACCGGCTGGCTGCTGGTGGGCTCGAATTCCACCCATCCGATTCCAGGGAAATAGACCTCCGGCCAGGCATGGGCATCTTTCTGGAGGACGGTGTACTTGTCGGGAGGTGAGTACTCCCCCTGTGCAAATCCGACCACCATCCGGGTAGGGACGCCAACACTGCGCAGCAGGATCACTTCGGCAGTGGCATAATAGTTGCAAAAACCCTGGCGAGTATCAAAGAGGAACCAGACCAACGGATCAGTTCCAGCCGGGGGGGCGTCCAAAGTGGCTGAATATGTAATCGTAGAGCGCAAGTAATTGGTGATGGCGATAGCCTTATCGTAGGGTGTCTTTGCCTGCGCGGTAATGCGCTGGGCCAATTCGGTGATTCGAGAAGAAAGGTTTTTGGGTACTTGCAGGTAATGGTCTTGAACCCAGGCAGGGTAACTCACCCCGGCCTGCTGGAGTCGGAGGACGGTGGGATTATTGATAACAGCGTGGACAACATATTGCTCGCCGACCAGGATGGGCGGGTCGGCGCGGAACCAGAGCGGATCAACAATACCACCTGATGCCGACGAGAAACCCATCACGGAGGGACGGCTGATCCAAATCGAGTTTGCAGGTGTGACCAACAGGCTTAAATTTTCCTGGGGGGTGGTAAAGACAAACTCGCTGGCAAGACCATTGATATTAAGCAACTGAATGGAAGTCTGGTTGGGGATGAATGGCTCCGTATAAGTATTGCCACTCTGCCATTGGTTATTCAGGTACTGATCATATGTGCGAACCCGCCAGTAGTAACGGTCTGCTCCTCCCGTGAGGGGAGCGCTGATTCGCAGGTAGACATTATCGCCAGTGGAGGCGCTGAGACCGAGAGAAAGCGTATCACCATAGAAATCAACTATGGTTCCTTGTACACC
Organism: Anaerolineae bacterium; assembly: GCA_041480185.1. Taxonomy (GTDB): domain Bacteria; phylum Chloroflexota; class Anaerolineae; order Anaerolineales; family Villigracilaceae; genus UBA877. Next base: position 14,234 of record JBGOZL010000001.1, on the reverse strand, counting down.
CCCTTTCAGACCCGTGACGGCATTGCTCAGGTCGTGGCGCAGCTTGTCAAACGGGCGAGTTATATTCTCCCAGGCAATCTTGGCAGCAAACACCGGCCTCCCCGTGGCTGGCGTCAGCCAGGCCACAAGAATCAATACCAATGCAGTAACCGGGATGGCAATGTTGATATCGGTCCATGACTCGGCTGAAAATGAGACCCGATGGACCTTCCAAAACAGACGCTTGTGGACGTATGTCAACCGTCCCAGCAACAGGAGACACAGGAATGCATAAATCGCCAGGATTACCACTCTATCCCCCACCCCGGAATCATAGAGCTGGATAATAAATAAAATGATCCCGGATGGCACAACCGCGGCGATAAAATCCCCCCGGTTCGTCAATGTATATCCTGCCAGCACGCTAATGACCCAGAATCCAAGCCCGGCAAAGATGACGAATAGGATCGTATCCGGGACCGGTTGAGAAGAGGTAAAAAGTGAAATACCGTTTTCCAGCCGACCGGACAGGCTGAACATCCGCTCCGTCCAGGAGATATTTTGATAAAAAATTCCCGCAGCCACCAAAGGAATGATCGTAATGGTATATCCGAAGGCGAGCCAGAAAATGCCCAGGGGTTTGAAATAGCTTGCCCCGAGCCCCAGTCCCAGCAAGACGCCCAGGAAAGCCAGGAACACGGCTATATCAAGTCCCGGAGCCCAGTCGGTAGCGTACAGCCGTTGGGAAACAGTCAGCAGGACCAGGGTGAGGATGCCTGCTGAGGGAAAATCCCAAAAACGGTCGGGCACACGTTTCATTCATTGAGTGTACAATACTTATCATATAATCGTCAATCTCAAGGAGTGACACCGTGGAAACCATCCTGAACATTGGGATTACCTGGAATATTTTCTTTCAGAACCTGGGCAGTTGGCTGAAAACACCCATGGAGGCTTTCTCTTTCCTTGGGAGCGAATATTTTTTTCTAATTCTCCTGCCGGCGCTCTACTGGTGCCTGGAGGCGAGTATTGGTCTGCGTGTTGGATTTATCCTTCTCTTGAGCACTTCGGTCAACGATGCACTCAAAATGGCATTGCACGGACCGCGTCCGTATTGGATAAGTACAGATGTGATTCGCTATGCCAGTGAGACATCGTTCGGTGTGCCTTCGGGACATGCCCAGATTGCAGTGGGTGTATGGGGAATGCTGGCCGCCAGCCTGCGCAAGTGGTGGGGATGGCTGATCGCAATCCTGATCATCCTTCTGATAGGCATCTCGCGCATGTACCTGGGAGTCCATTTCCCTCAGGATGTAATTGCAGGTTGGTTGATAGGGGCTGCTACGCTTTGGCTCGTTTTGCGTTTCTGGAAACCGGTGGCTGATTGGCTGAAAAAGATGAGCCTGGGGCAACAAATTTTTGGGGCTTTCCTTGGATCACTGGTGCTCATTCTCTTTTCCCTCATCCCATACCTATGGTTAAAAATACCAAACTGGCAGCCACCCTCTGAATGGGCCTCTTTCGCCACCCAGGCAGTTTCGCTTGAAGGTGCCCTGGTATCTGGTGGCACTTTGTTCGGACTGATGGCAGGGCTGGCCTGGTTCAATCGTCAGGGGGGGTTCAAGTCGGACGGCCCCATTTGGAAACGTATTCTGCGTTTCGTAATGGGGGCAATAGGCATCCTAATCTTCTACTTGGGACTGGATGTGCTCTTTGGATTAATTGCCCCCGGCGGAGAAGCAGTGCTTCCATTCATTCTACGCTATATTCGCTATACCCTGGTGGGAGCTTGGGTTTCTGCCGGTGCACCATGGATTTTTGTGAAATTTAAGTTGGCTGGGAAAGCAGCATGAAACTTTGCGGTTACCATACAAATTGCCCAGTCGATTTTTTGCTCTGATATAATCAACCCGGTATGGGTGCGAAACTAGAACGTGGCTCATTGCTACATAAACGCTACAAGATAGTTGAAATTCTCGGCCAGGGGGGCATGGGATCGGTATATCGCGCCGTGGATGAAAATCTGGGCGTGGACGTGGCAGTAAAAGAAAATTTATTCACCACAGAAGATTACGCGCGTCAGTTCCGCTTGGAAGCGGTCATCCTCGCAAACTTGCGGCACCCCAACCTGCCACGCGTCACCGATCACTTCGTGATTCTTGAGCAAGGTCAATACCTGATCATGGATTATATTGATGGGGAAGACCTGCGCGACCGCATGGAACGGATTGGTCCCATTTCTGAAGAAGAAACCATCCTGATCGGGACAGCCATGTGCGACGCACTAGAATACCTGCACACGCGTAAACCGTCCATCATTCACCGAGACCTCAAACCAGGGAACGTCCGCATCTCTAAGGATGGACACATCTACCTGGTAGATTTCGGTCTGGCGAAACTAGTCAAAGACGGGCAAGCGACCACCACCGGGGCGCGCGCCATGACGCCCGGATATTCCCCCCCTGAACAATACGGTACGGGTCGCACCGGTCCCCGGACAGACGTCTACTCCCTCGGTGCGACGCTTTATGCTGCACTGACTGGCGTCATCCCCGAAGATAGCCTGGCGCGAGCCATGGACAATGTCGAATTAGTCCCCCTCCGGGAACGCAACCCGCATATCTCGCGTAAACTGGCAGCCGCGATCGAAAAGGCCTTGGCGGTCCACCCGGAGGACCGGTTCCAGTCTGCGGAGGATTTCAGGCAGGCATTGCTGGATGCAAACAGTCATGTACAAAAACCGGAAGGTGAAATTCTCGTCGCGCCGCCCCCTCAGGCAGCGGAGTCTGAAGAAATCAACAAGCTTGCAAACGAATTGCCTGCCGACACCGGAATTCGCCCAACCCCGGCACCGCCATCCAAACCACACAGGAAACCCCGCAGCACTAGTAGGTGGATTTTCGTTTCATTCTTCCTATTGACCATCGTAATAGCGTTTATTTCCATTCTCGTCTTTTGGTCTCCTCTCATGAAGGCATTTCCAAGCGTGTTGGCTTCGTCTACACACACTTCTTCTCCAACTTCAAGAGCAGGCACACCCGAAGGTCAGGTTTTGAGCAGCGTGCCGCCACCTCTCACACAAAGCAATCCAGCCATCCTGCAACCCTCTTCCACAGTCACAAGGACGCTTTTGGCGAGTTTCACACCTTCCCTTACTTCCACACCCACCCAGACGCCGGAACCGACTCCCACTTCCCTAGGCGGAGGCTACAGCCAGATCGCATACGCCTCTGACCATGCCGGGGTTCCGCAAATATTCATCATGAATGCCGATGGCAGCAATCCCCACCAGGTAACTAATATGATCTTTGGCGCTTGTCAGCCTGACTGGTCTCCGGACGGGGAGCGCCTGGTTTTCACCTCCCCTTGTTCAAAACGCCAGGACCAATACCCAGGTGCAAATCTGTACATTATCAATGCTGACAGCAGCGGCTTGACAGATCCCCTGGCAACCGGGGCAGACGGGGACTTTGATCCATCCTGGTCACCGGACGGGACGCGGATCGCATTCGCTTCGCTACGCGATGGCTCGCCCCAGATCTATGTCCTGACCCTGGGAAACAACATGGTTTCTCGCCTGACCGGAGCGTCCGGCGATGTTCTCCTGCCAGACTGGTCAATGCAGCCTGCATGGTCGCCAAGCGGGACCCAGATCGTCTTTACCGGCCACGGCCCTCTCACAAATTCCCTGCAAATCTGGGTGATGAGCGATGCCGGCCTCGGTCAATCTTTCCTCATCCATCGCGGAGCAGATCTTTGGAATTCCCTGCCGGATTGGTCACCAGACGGGAAAACCATCCTGTTTACTGAGACATATGGCGCCCAGGAACTGGGGTGGTTGATGCGTTCTGATTACCAGGCGACTGAGGTAGTTCACCTGCGAACGGGGACAAATGGCATGCATGGAGCATATTCACCGGATGGGGCTTGGGTGGCATATGAAAGTAAGGATAATGAGGATTCCAGCCGGTTGGATTATGATATTTTTCTTGTAAAGGCGGATGGAACAGGAGTCGTCGAGCGCCTGACGGATACCCCGACCATGGAATTCGATCCAGCCTGGCGGCCGATTAGAAAACCCTGACGCGCAGAGTGACATCGTAAAATGCTCCGAATTTCGTTTCGGAGTATTTATTTATTTTAGGGTGTGTCCGTTGGGATTGGTGATGGGGTGGGTGTCTCGGATGGAGTCAGCGTCCCAGATGGGGTTGGCGTCTCAGTTGGAGATTCTGTTAGAGAAGGCGTGATAGACGGCGTTGGTGTGGGGGTCTCTGTTGGGGTCGGCGTGGGGGTAGGAAGACTCAAGTTCAGGTGGATATTTTTATCAGCATAGGTATTCCCATCCCCTTGCATGTATAGGCGCAGGATAATCTGTTCGTTGGGTATTCCAGTCATGTCCCAGGTATAAACCTTGGTCGGCGTCGAAACAGGTGTATTAATATTCCCGTACAGCGTGGTCAAATTTTCCAAGTCACTGGCAGGACCCCATTCCAATCGCCAGGAATTGAATCCACTGGTGGCATCGGCCACGATGCTAATATCCAGCATATTTTGTGTAATTGTCTGTCCCTCCTCCAGACCAACAAAGTTCAGGTTCGGATGCGGATCAGAGGCAGCGCATTTCCTTTCGGGGACAAAGTATATATTTTCAAATCCCACGTCACGTGCCCATTGCTGGCCTTGTTGATCCTGACTGATCCATTTGCGAGCCGAATCATCGATGACATTGATTGCCAAATATTCATCTACAAAGGTATCAGGGCATTCAGGGGAGGCCCCCAGGTTTGTCCAGGTGTCCACTTGAATTTTGCGCCACAGGTCTTGGTCGGGAGGCAGGGGGGGTTGCCCCGGAGCGAAATACTCCTCGCGCACACTGGGACACCACTGAGATGGCTGCGTCCCCGAGACAGTACAGATGGTGTGTTCCTCAACTCCTGCCGGGCGCACAAAAGAAGTTGGATTTCCAGCGGTGAGGCGATTGATCGCATAGGTCATGAATTCAGCCCAGATCGGTCCGGCCCCAGTTATACCGGTGGTATTTTGCATTGGAGAGAAATCAGCATTTCCCACCCAGACGCCCACTGCCACGTCAGGAGTGTAACCGAGCGTCCAGTTATCACGCGAGTCGTTCGAGGTCCCGGTCTTGACCGCCACCTGGAAGGGCAGGTTGATTATCGAATTAGGGCCGAAGACAGGTAAACGGGCGGAATTATCGGATAGGATAGAAGACATTAGGAAAGCATGTTCAGGACTGATGACCTGTTCACCTGCAGGAGTCTGGTATTGGTAGACCACGTTGCCTTGGAAATCCACAATTTTCGAAATCGCCACAGGGGGTACCCTCAGCCCGCTATTAGCGATGACTGCATAGCCGCCGGTCATCTCCAGCAGGCTAACTTCTCCACCGCCTAATGTGAGGGAGAGGCCATAGTCAGCCCGGGTCAGGCTGGTAATCCCCATGCGCTCAGCCATTCCGATCAAGCCGTCTTTCTGGGGCGTGGATGGGTCATCATAGACACCAACGAACTGCAGGGTCTTGACTGCAGGGACATTGTACGAGTTCGCCAGCGCTGTGCGGACAGTGACCGGGCCATGGAATTTATGGTCAAAGTTGTTCGGAACGTAGGGTGGGTTCGGGTCATTGGGCAAGCCAGAGGGCGGGAATTCCGAAGGCACATCCCAAATAAGCGTGGAGGGGGTCCAGCCCTTTTCAAAAGCTGCCAGGTAGGTAAAGGGTTTGATGGACGAACCGGGCTGGCGTGTTGGACTGACCGCCATATTAATTTGCCCGGCATTGGCATCATTGAAGAAATCAGGTGAACCGACCATTGCCAGGATTTCGCCTGTGGACGGTTTAATTGCCACCAGCGCCCCGTCAGTGACGTGCTTTTCCGCCAGTGCCACCACCTGTGTAGAGACAGATTGCTGTGCGGCATCTTCAAGGTCTGGGTCGAGCGTGGTGTAGACAGTAAAACCGGAACGGTAAATCGTTTGCGGGTCAAATTGCTGCTCGAGCAGGGTCCGAATATACTGCACCCAATGTGGGTAACGCATAATAACTGTAGGAGGATTGAAGGCCAGGTTCTGAATATACTGGATCGCTGCTGCAGCGGCGGGTCCATCCACGCAGACCGGGTCGGGGGAGTTGCTGATATAGATGCAGTGTCGTTCAATGCTCAACGCAAGCATTCCCATGACAACGTTTTGGAAACGAACCATGGTAACATCCCGGTTGGTGTAGATGTCGTACACCGAAGGGGCCTGCGGTAGACCAGCTAGAAAAGCTGCTTCAGGGAGGGTCAATTGGCCGGCAGTCTTGCTAAAATAGGTTTCGGCGGCAGCTTCCACACCATAGGACAGGCTGCCGTAATAAATTTCGTTCAGGTAGAGCTCGAGGATTTCGTCTTTACTGTAGCGGCGCTCAATTTCTGAGGATAAGATGGCCTCGCGTACTTTTCGCAAATAGGTCCTTTGGCCGCGTTCTTCGGGGGTGAAGAGCAAGGCTCGCGCCAATTGCTGGGTAATGGTTGAAGCACCTGAAACGGTCTCGCCGCTGGTGATATTCTGCCAGAAAGCACGCAGGATGGCAAGCGGATCGAATCCACCGTGTGTATAGAAGTCCTTATCCTCGGTCGAGATTGTCGCCGCCACCAAGAGGGGAGATATTTCTTTCAACGGAACGTAGGTACGCCGACCCGCGTTTGGATCGTTAATTTCGTACAACACATCGCCATTTCGATCAAGGATGCGGGTTGTTTCGAACTGCGAAGCGCGTTGCTTCAAATCACTCACGCTGGGAAGGCTGGCAGAAATGGAATAATACTCATACATGCCAACCGCGGTCATGACCAGCCCAAGGGCCACGACAATAAAAGTACTGATTATCAGTCCGCGCAACAGACAACTGCCCGCCTTCGACCAGTTGAATGATTTACGGATAGGGACTGGTGGTACGCGCGGGACTGTTTTCGGTCGGCGCGCCGTGGGAGTGGGAGTATGCTCATAAGCAGCTTGCTTGACATGCGTCGCCCCCATGTCAATCTCTTCCACGTGACGCGGCAAAGGCATGCCGTTCTCGTCCACCGCGGGATGACGGATGGGGCGCGTTCCGCTGCCAGGGGTGTATTCTTCGGCAGGCGGCTCGGCTTGTGTCTCACCTTCTGGGTCCACCAAACGGTGGAATTTATCGCGGGGTTCTTCTTTTTTTGGCATAGTGGATCGCAGTAATCTAATAATTCTAGCACAAAACCTTTGACCTCCGGTCGAAACAACCGTATACTTGCCTGATGCGTGATTGGACTCTCGGACCCGGTGACCCGCTTGCCCTTACCCTGGCTGCCGACTTTCGCTTTTGCACCCCTGACTACATCAACGATCATATCTGGGAACTCGAGATCGGCAGCGGCGACCCGCCTGCTTTATCCCTGTATACAACCTACGGTTTGCGTGCCCGCAGGATGCGCCTCTTTCCCCGCTTCACACTAGGCAACCAGTCTGTCTCCAACCCGGCTGCGTTTTCGCTCCCACCTATCCTGCACCGTTTCTTCCCTAATTTTCTTTCACTCGATTTTTCTCCCTTCCCCAACCTGGAAGTGACGGCTGAGTACTGGGTACCCGATTCGCACACCACATCAGGGCGCTTAACCGTGACAAACAAAACTGAGGAAACTAGGAGCCTCCTGCTTGAACTGTGCGGACAACTTACTCCTATGGATGGGCAAAGCCTTGCACCACTTTCTCTGCAATTGGTGAATGTCCTGGCGGGCCGATGCGCGGATCTCGCACCGGTCATCTTCCTTACTGGCGGACCCCAGCCCGGGCCCGGACCGTATCCCTCCCTTGCTCTTAACCTGGCGCTGTCTGCCGGAAGCACGCGCACGCTAACTTGGGCACAAGCTGCCCTTGGTACACCAACTGAATCGTTCGAACTGGCTCGCATTACTGCGGCCCGTCAATGGGAGGCCGAACGGGCAAAAATCGAAATTGTTAACGCGTCCCAATCCATCGATGTACACACCGGCGACCCGGACTGGGATGCAGCCTTCGCCCTGAGTCAGAAGACCGCCTTCTCACTTTTCTTCGGCCCAAGCCAACATATTCCCAATCCAAGCTTTGTGCTCACCCGCCAGCCAGACCAGGGATATTCACCGCGTGGGGATGGAAGAGATTACACCCACTTGTGGAGTGGGCAACCGATCCTGGAAGCCGGCTGGCTCGCAAGCCAGCTTCCAGGATCACCTGGACTGGCTGCCGGCCTATTACGAAACTTTCTTGCCGGGCAGTCCGAGGCAGGTGCCATTGACGGGAAGCCTGGTCTCGCCGGTCAACGCGGACACTGGCTCGCTGCCCCACTCCTTGCAAACCTTGCCTGGCAGACCTTTCTTCAGACTGGAGACCTGGTCTTTTTGCGGGAAGTCCAACCTGGGCTAGAAGCCTTTATCAAATGCTGGTTTGAAAGATCCCACGATCGGGATGATGACGGTTTCCCTGAATGGGATCTTCCCTTGCAGACCGGGCTCGAAGATAATCCGGCGTTCGATATCTGGCAGGCGAACGGCCAGGGAGCTGACATCACCACTACTGAAAGCCCGGCCTTAACAGCAATGCTGCGCAGGGAAGCCCAAACGCTTGCAATTATCGCCGAGGCACTCGACCAACCCCAAAAGCACAAAAAATGGGAAAAGGAATCTGAACGGTTCTCCCTCCTCACCGAAGAATGTTGGGATGCTGACGATGCGATCTACCACTTACGGGACCGAGACACTCACCTGAGCCCAGCAGGGAAATTGCTTGGCACCCGGCGCGGGCCGGGTACTCTCACCCCAAAGCGGAGATTCCGGCAACCCATTCGCTTGCTCATCAGGCTGGAGCTGGTTGGGAAATCCACGATCAGCCCGGACGTTTGCCTGCGCGGACAAAGCGACGGGATACCCCAGATTGAACGCGTGGAGAGAAAAGATTTCCATTGGGGAGCGGGTCTGGCTGTAGCCACCACCCGGTTGGTCTACACCAGCGTAGATGAAATTGTTGTTAACGGGCTGGAAAAACGCGATCGGGTTTCAGTCTCAGTCATGGACTTTTCAACCGGAGATGTGACTCTATTCATGCCGTTGTGGGCCGGCATTCCCAACGCAGACCGCGCCATCGACCTCGTCAAAGGGTCCATTCTTGCGGCTGACCGGTTCGGCGGAAGGTACGGCATCCCTGTTTGCGAGGCAATCCCAGTTCGAGCCCGAGAGGCAGCAAATTCGGTTCCAAGGAAGTCGGCGACCTCCCCTCCCCACAAGCCTGCTCCCGCATGCACCACCGTCCATCTGCCATGGAATGCATTGATCGGCGAAGGGCTCCTTAAATATGGTCTGAGACAGGAAGCTGCTATTTTGACAACCCGTCTTATGGCTGCGGTCATCCAGAATCTCAAGCAGGAACACGCTTTTGCGCATGCCTACCACTCCGCAAGCGGGGCAGCCATCGGAGAACGAAATCCAGTTCAAGGGCTTGCTCCCCTCGGTCTGTTCCTGGGAACTCTGGGGGTATGGATCGAATCGACACCAGGTACTCCCGCGACGAGGCACCGGGTTGTTTTAAGTGGAAAGAACCCTTTTCCATGGCCAGTTACGGTAAAATATAGGGGTCTGACCATCACCCGCCACGCAGACGAGACCGTGGTGATCTTTCCCGATGGACAGACTGTCAAGCTGGACGACCCGACCGATGCGGTTATCTCGCCCGGCACGGTTCCAGTAAACCATCCCGAATCTCGCTTGGGACGAGACCCCGACTAGGAGGCTCGTATGGATAATCTCCCCATTCGTTTTCTGATAACTGCAATCGTCCAGGAACAAGACGTGGACCTGGCGACGCGTGCCGTGGGTGCGTTGGGCGTGCCTGTATTTCACCTGGCAAGCACCGGAGGCTTTCTGGGACGGCGCAATGCTACATTGTTGGTGGGCTTGCCAGAGGGCATGGAAGACGATGTGCGGGTGGCACTGCAAAAATCCTGCCGCCAGAGGGTTGAATATCTCGCCATCCCGTTGGAAGGTTCACCACTACCGCTACCGACCCCGGTGCCAGTGACGGTCGGTGGAGCGACGATCTTTACGATTCCGGTGGAACGGTTCGAGGAGTTCTAGACCTCGTCATTCGCGAAGCTGAGGAGTGTGTGCCATGAAAATGATTATTGCCATCCTCCGGGATGTGGACTCTGACCCGGTCACACGGGCGCTGACGGACGGCCATTTCCGTGTGACGCGCATCGCTTCGACTGGCGGAATTTTGCGGCGAGGTGTAACCACCCTTCTGGTGGGTGTGGATGACGAGAAAGTGGATTCGGCCATCCAGGTTTTGAAGGAAACCTGCTGCCCCGCCCCCGAGGGTGAAAAGCGTGCCACCATATTTGTTGTGCCGGTGGAGAAGTTCGAACAAGTGTAATAATTTGGCGGCAATGTAAAATAATGATGAAAATTGGGGGACAGTACCTGTTCAGAATTTAGAAGTATCTCAACGGACTATGCATTGGGAGATTGACCCATACAGGTTGGCGAATGGACGCTCAAATGGAAGTTATTCAGTGGTTGCTGGAAGAAGACAATCCATCAGTAAGATATCGCACGCTTACAGAAATCCTGAACTATAACGATGACGCGCCCGAGACAATAAAAGCAAAATCAGCAATCCTGCAGTCTCTCCCGGTACAAATTTTGCTCGAGAAAATGCACCCGGATGGGTACTGGCTTCAAAAAAACCCGCGTACTCAAAGGGTAACAGGCGATGGGGCGGATTATGGTTCTTTCGGAACAACGCACTTTTGTCTCGCCTACCTGTCCGAACTGGGCGTGGATCGCACCCAGCCGCAAGTGGAAAAAGCTGCAGAGCGGTATCTTGCCCTGCAACAACCGGACGGGGACTGGTTGAGACATTATTCCTGCCTGTTGGGATACAACATACGAACTTTTGTTCGTTTAGGTTTTCAGGAGGACAAGCGAGTACAACGCGCAATGGAACTGTTGAACCAAACATATCGCAAAGACGGGGGATATTTGTGTGACATCCACGAAGGAAAAACCAAGACCAATTCAGTGAAAAGTTGTTTCCGGGGCTCAGTCAAGGCTCTCCTGGCTTTTTCGGAATTTCCCGTATACTGGAACCAACCAAGATGTATGCAATTGGTAGATTATTTCCTGCGACGGGGAGGCATCTTTCAATCTAAACATCCAGGGGTCCCTGTCAATCGAGATGTGCAAACCCTGTCATTCCCCATTACCTGGCGCGCAAATTCATATGAAGTTCTATATGCATTAAGTAAAATGGGGTATGGGAGAGATGAGAGATTGTCATCTGCCTGGGCCGAACTGGAGAACAATCGCGACGCGGCTGGTCGGTATCCTCTGGATTGGACTCCCACTCAATGTCCATGGGTGGCAGGCAAGCGCGGAGAGGCGAATAAGTGGATTACCTTCTATGCTGAAGCAGCCAAAAAAAATAAGACGCAAACAATGATTAACTAAATGCCAAGTCACCAGCTGAATGAAAAAGGTAATTTGTACAGCGCAGGGTACCCCCTTGAGCAAGTGTTATTCCTGGCATTTGACTAATGCAGGGATGGAACTAAACCGAATGGAACACCGGGGGATTACTCATTTGGTATCATCGAGGTTTATCAGGTCCAACCGAAATCCGTCCTGGACTTTACCCTATTACAAAATTATCGATCAGCCTGCTTTTCCCCATAAAGACCGCCATTGAAATCAGAGCCTTGCCGCGCACCGATTCCAACTCTTCCAGCGAATCATAATCGGCACAAGAGACATATTGCAATTTTGCCAGCGGCTCGGAAGCAACAATGCCACTCACTATTACCCGCAGTTTTTCGGCTGCGCGTTCCCCGGAATCATAAGCCGATTTGGCAGCGCTGAGAGCACGGAAGAGAACCGTCGCGGCCCGGCGCTCCGCGGGGTTAAGATACGCGTTGCGGCTGGACATCGCCAGCCCGTCTTCTTCCCGTAAGGTAGGGCAGACAACGATCTCAATCGGAAAATCCAGATCCTTTATCATACGCTGCACCACAACGGCCTGCTGGGCATCTTTCTGGCCAAAGTAAGCTTTGTCCGGTCCAACCGCGTTGAACAGCTTGGCAACCACAGTTGTTACCCCGCGAAAATGTGTAGGGCGGATTTCGCCCTCCAGCCGACGAGTCAATGCCTCCACCTGTACCCAGGTTTGGAACCCGGACGGGTACATGACCTCCGCGGTGGGCGTCCAGACCAGGTCCACTCCGGCAGCGTCAAGCAAATCCAGGTCGCGCGGCAGGTCGCGCGGATATTTGGCCAGATCCTCATTTGGTCCAAACTGGGTCGGGTTCACAAAAATGCTTGCGACCACACGGTCGCATTCAGCCCTGGCTGCCGCCACCAAGGATATGTGACCGGCATGCAGGAACCCCATGGTCGGTACAAATCCGACAGACCCGGATAGAAGATACCGTGCGGCCCGCAGTTCGGCGAGTGATGTCACAATTTTCATAATATCCACCTTGACAATTGTCTGAACATCATTACACTAATGATAATCACAATTAATCCTATGCAAAAGGAGATGAGTTAATGCCTGCTCTAAACCGCGTTCAATTAATCGGCCGTCTTGGCAAGGATCCTGAAACCCGCTCTACTCCAACCGGAAAGAAGGTGGCACACTTCAGCCTAGCAGTCAGCCAGCGATGGAAGTCAGCAGAAGGGGAAAACAAGGAATCCACCGAATGGGTCAATGTGGAGGCCTGGGCCCGGCTGGGTGAGGTCTGCCAGCAATACCTGCACAAAGGCAGCCTGATCTACCTCGAAGGCCGCCTGAAAACCGACAAGTTCGATGATAAAGGCGGCGATACCAAATATTACACCAAGGTGGTAGCCCTGTCGATGCAGATGTTGGACCGCAAACCGGAAGACGAACCGGTGGCGATGATCGAGGAGGCACCTGCCGAGTACGACGCATGATTACTCAGATCATATAATAAAAGGCGCGTCCCGATTTTACGGCGCGCCTTTTATTATTCCAGCGATAAATTACAAACTCGAGCGGATGTGGACGATGTCACCATCTTTCACAACGTATTCCTTGCCTTCCAGTCGCAGTTTACCTTTAGCCTTTGCCTCGCTCATTCCGCCCAACTCGATCAAATCCTGGCAGGCGATCACTTCGGCACGCACGAACCCGTGCGCCAGGTCAGTATGGATTTCACCAGCTGCTTCAACAGCCGTGGCCTTGCGCCTAGTGGTCCAGGCCCGAACTTCATCCTCGCCGACAGTGAAAAAGGACTGCTGGTCAAGCAGGTCGTAGGAAATGCTGATCATCCGGTTGAGCGACAGTTCCTTGATTCCATATTCCGACATGAAGATCATTGCATCCGGAAGGGGCAGTTGGGCAATCTCCATCTCCAACTTGCCTTGCAGCGCCACCAGCCTCGAGGTGGTCTGCACTATAGGCTCCGCCTGCCCCTCCCCCAGATTCAACAGCACAAGCAGAGGTTTGCGGGTCAGAAGACCGAAGCCTGAAAGGAATTTCTCTTCCTCGGCAGAAATTTCAACTCCCCGCAGGGGTTTCTCTGCAGAAAGAATTTCATGCAGGCGGGTGAACAAAGCCGTCTGACGCTCGTTCAGAACCTTATCTGTTCCCCCTTTTTTACGTTCCTCCACCAATCTTTCAAGTTTACGCTCGGCGGTAATAAGATCGTTCAGAAGGAGTTCCCCATCCATGGCGGTGATGTCACGAGCCGGATCCACACTCCCGGACGGATGGGGAACATTCCCGTCTTCAAAACAGCGGACGACATGAATGAGTCCATCCATTTGCGACAACTGGTTCAGAAGCTGACCAGAGATCCCGGATTTGGCCACACCGCTATCCAGCCCCGCTATGTCAGCGTAGGTAATCTTGGCATAGATGGTCTTTTTCGGTTTGAACATGGCTGAGAGGGTATCCACACGCGGGTCAGGCACATCCACGACCGCAGTATGGACCTCGATCCGCCCGGCAGACGCAGTGGTGGGCGCGTTGCCGCGCGTCAGAGCATTAAAAAGGGTGGTTTTACCTGATTGTGGGAAGCCAATTATTCCAAGTTTCATCTGATCCTGTTGTTGTGGTAAAATTTGGGCGCTGGCCGGAGTGGCGGAACTGGCAGACGCGCACGACTCAAACTCGTGTTCCCTGACGGGATTGTGGGTTCAAGTCCCACCTTCGGCATTATATCAAGAAAAGATGTC